>JAJRPE010000067.1 GCA_024280935.1 Candidatus Hydrogenedentota bacterium | reverse complement strand
GCACGCCCAGTGCTGCAATCTACCTTCTTTGGACTCGCCGCCTTGCTCCTCCTGCTGCGGGGTTGCGCAACACAACAACGCTGTGTTCTCTGCCTCGCAGCTTCTGTTATCTGCTTCCTCCTCGCCTTTGGAAGCGACAGTGCCGCCCTCTGCTTTCCCTTTATCGGAATCGGACTGCTCTTCTACCACTGCGACAAGGGCAGTGACACCACAGATTTCAGGGGTGTTGTGGCTGTTCTCCTGCTGCTGGCCACCACCTTCATGTGGGTTGCGGGCATGGCATCGGGCCTCCTGGATGCCAGTGCTGCACACCATAGCCTCGGCGAAAAGTTTATGGGGCTTGTGGCCCAGGCAGGCTTCGGTCTGTATTACGGCCTTCTGCCCATGAACTACAGCCTCCTGCCTGTCTCTATCGGACTTCTGCCGGGTATTGTGGCACTGCTCTTGATTGCCTTGGGTATCGGGCTGGGGGCCATGGGTAAACGCTTGCCTGCCATATTGGCCCTCTGGGTGCTCCTTGCACTGGCAAATACCGCCTTTTGCGGCCCCGCTGAAGCCGTTGGCCCAACCCGCTACCTGTACGCCCCCTGGGCGGCAATTTGTATCCTGGCCCCTTGGGGGCTTCAGTTTCTCAGCAGCCCACGGGCGCGCCTCGTGGGAGGCGGTGTCGCTGCGGCACTTATCCTCGGCCTTGCCGCGATTTCTTTTCAGCGCTGCGGGGTATGGACCCGCCCCGTCGAACTGTGGGAGGCAGAACGCACGGCCCATCCCGATTCCCTACGCCCGTCGCTGGCCATCGGAAACTTCCTTGTCGCCAAATCCAACACACTGGAGACCGGCAGTGACGGGCAGCGCGCCGTGATCAAACAGGCGGCGGCGGCCTGGGCCGATGTGCTGGAGCGCGATCCCGAAAACACCGATGCCCGAAAAAATCTGGGAATGCTCGCCCTCGAACAAGAACAGTACGCCAAAGCCCTCGAACACCTTCGCATCGCTGCGGCGCGGCGCCCCCTGGACCAGGAAACAACCCTCTACCTGGCCTCCGCAGCGGAACAACAGGCCCGGACCACGGGTGACCGGCATTACATAGAGGAAACACTTCGGGCCTTCAATCGGGCGCAGAAGCTCGGCCCCCTTCCCGATTCCGTGCTGGAGCGCTACGGCCTTCTTGCCGCTGGGATGGGCGACCTGGAGACCGGACTACCGCTGCTGGAGCAGGTGGCAAAAAATGGACGTAGTGAGGCGCTTGCAGGGCCGCTCAAGCAATTCCGAAATGTGGCGCAGCAGCGTGAAAACCTCCGCGCCCAAACGATGGAAGTGCAGCAAAAGTCGCCCCAATCCGCCGTCGTGTTTTTCTTGCAGGCCCAACGAAATCTCCTGGAAGGAAATCTCCTCAGCGCATTCTATCTGCTCCAGATGGGTCTGGAGCGGGAACCCGCAAACCCCTCGGGATGGTCCCTCCTTGGCTACGTGAGCGCGCGAATGGATGGAACCGATAACTTTATTTCCGAATGGGGCTCCAAGCAGGCAAACAATGGGGATGCCTGGAAACATCTCGCTGCGCGATGTGGTGCCGGCGGTATCTGGCCCGCCGCCGAGGCCTATCTTCGCTACGGTGCCCAGCAGAAGACCACCGATTTACAAATGCCAGAACTCATATTGGCGGATATTGCCATGGAACTGAAGCAGCCGCAACGGGCCGTCGCCTACCTGAAAGCCGCCCAACAGGCCTATCCAGACGACCCCGAATCCTGGCTGAAAATGGCCGATATGGCGCTGGCCTCCGATGACAAGAATAGCGCACGCAGCTTGGTGGAGGAAGCGGAAAAACGGGGTGCCGATCCCCTTGCCCTGAAGGAACGGAAGGACAAGCTCGGCCCGAAAAGCACCGTACGCAAAGGTATTACCCGCACGGTAATCCGGTAGAACTCATCGCACAGTACGAAGGGAATTGCACGCAACATCTTCCCATTGAGTCGCGCACGTAGCATAGGGGTCTCGCCTGTGTTTTGTTCAAAGTAACGCAATCACCCGAAATCAAAAAGTAAGCTGTAAGGGTGCCACCCTCACACGAGGCCGGTTCCCGGCTGAGTTTGCGGGTGCGGGTTCCCGGGGGCTGTCGCGATCCACAGCTTGCGTCCTTACACGCGTGCGGTTTCTCCCGGAGCATCGCCTCAGGCCTTGGTTTATTGCACCCGCAAGCTCCCCCGCTTCGCTCCTCCGCGTGAGGGTGGCACCCTTGACGGCCCTCTGATGGTCCTCGTGGTGAATATTGGGTTGTGGCCCGACCACTTTTGTTCAACGGGCACTCTAAAATCCCACCGCCATCAAAACTGCAAACTCCACGTGACCGCACCGCTGACCACCGGAGAAAACGACAGGCGTAGCGTTCCGTTCTCTTCCACTTGCCCGGTTATTGCTTCGCTGCACGCCACGCCTTTCAGGCGGTAGGCTTCTGGGATATGGAAGGTCAGTGTATACGGAAAGCCTTCCAGACCCGCGAAGCTTCCCGAAAGCCGCTGAGCCTCATAGGACCACGCAATTTCGGTGTGGTCCAACGCCCCCTGGGTGTAGTGGCGGTTGCTGGCGACAAACATGGGGCGCTGTTCGGCATAGCGCAAGCCCAGAAGGCGAACGCCCTCGGCGGGCACTTCCACCTGAAGCATATCCTTGATCATCCCCAAGTAACGACCAGCCCAGAAGTCGTACACCGTATAGCGCACGCCTGGATTGAGGTCAAAAGAGGCGAGCGGCGTGCGGAATGTCTGGGGACCGCTGGCATCCCAATTAAAAAGGCCCGCAATCGTCCACGTTCCCGCTTCGGTCTTGAGCGGAAGATACCACTGCCGTGGTGCTGTCTCCTGGAGCAGATCGACGGGGAGTGCCGGATACTTGTATTCGGGCACCAAGCGTGCCAACACGTTGCGACGCATTCGGGATTGGTCGGAAAAGGGTGTTGTTGGCCGCAGATTCGCCCCTGTCATTGCTGCCAGGGAAAATGCCGTCACAAATGCCCCATCCGTCAACCCAGACCCATCCTGAAGGATCGTAGCGCCCGAGGCGGTCAGAAGTGGATTCCCTGAGGGCGGCAGATAGAATTGACGCGAAGTCCGTGCCCAGTCCAGCAGCCCGAATCCCCCCCCCATAACAGGGCGCACATAAACTGGACGCCGCCCTCTATATTCCCCGTCCTTTAAGGCATCACGAAGCTGACTTGGGTGAATGGCCACACCATCGGTCCCTGCCATGCCGACGGTGTACTCAAGCTCGATGCTGTCTACCCCCCACCCGTCGCAGGCAGAGACAAAAGCGGACAGGGTTGCCAAGTCCAGAGGGAGCAGCGGCACGGTCATTCCCATCGTCAACCCCAGCCCATGGGCGTGCTCCGCCAAGGGTGCCAAGCCATCGGGGAAGCGCTTTTTGTCCAACTCCAGTGTCTCAGGATTCAGCATCCACGCTTTCCCCAGATGAACGTGGGAGCACCCCGGCTCCGCCCCGCCGGCCGCAAGACGCTCCATTGTGGCGCGCACCGTAGCCTCATCCAAGTCGGCCGAGGCACCCGCGTTCCAGCCATGTCGATAGGCCGAAGGAAGACTGGCAAAGCGGTCGACACGTTTCGACGCAAGAATGAAGCGGCGCAACGCATCAGGCAAGCTTGTTTCCTGGATAGACAGGTAGAGCGTGTCAGCTTGAAGCCGTTCACCTGGATTCAGCACCACTGGCGGATCATACGCGCAAACAGCAGAAAACTGCCTGAACAAGCCCGAACCGCCGCCGCCCCCTTCAGCCAGCCGCAAATAGCGCTCTCCGGCACCATGGGAAATGAATCCTGCCACGAAAACGTCCCCCGTGGAGCGGTTCTGCGCCGCTACGTGACCCGGACTCCGCTCGGTCGAATTCACAATACGAGCGTGGGGATCCGCCGCCGTGGCATTCTGAAGCAACGACACCTTTCCGACACCCACTGGCCCAACAAAGACGGCCCCCTTGCCCCGTTCACCGATGGTCCAGGGGATGAGTGCCGATATCTGAACCGGCTTCCTGGTCGTGTTGGTATAGGTCAAATCAACCGTAATAAAGGGCTGACCCGGATAGGTGGCGATGCGCCATTCACACTCGGTCGTCTGAAACAGGAGTCCATTGCCCTTGCCAAGCGCGTTGCTGATGCCGACGCGGGTGCTTTGGCGGTGATCAACCTTGAGCGGACGGGGCGGCTTGCCCGTAAATGTGATCGCGGGAAAAGCATTGTCAACAATGGGAAGGCCGTTGGTCGTGTAAATATCGACCTGATTGTTTTTCTGAATGGAAAGGCTGTATTGGTCGGTATTCAGGGAGCGCCGCGCCTTTTCCGGGCGGTAACTCGGTGCCGCCCCAACAGTGGAAAGGACTGAAAGTAGAGCCAGTATCACCACCGTAACCGTGGGCACCTTCTTGGAAAGCATTCTTTCGGGCGTATCTCTCGACGTTGGTTTCATAAATCTTTCTTTTTCGGGTCGGGCACGTGGGGTCATCGTAGCGCCATAGGAACTGCTGTATCAATACCCCGCGCATGGGTTTAGTGCCCTGAATCGGGGAAAAACGCAAAAATATTCTCTGACAACGGATGACAAGGACCATGGATTCTGGCGGCGGCCCAACCGTGCAGATGCCCACTTATATCAGCAATCAGGGAACTTTTTGGGGCAATAGGACATAAATATTGTAAAAAACAGGCTATTCTGCTACAATCCTCGGAATAACTTGGGCGATTTATCAAGATGAAGACGTTGCGGGGCCATTACACCTTCAGGCGCGAAGGTTCTCGTCCAGCAGTCACTTTTTACCTCAGGAGCTTCAAAATGGCACGAAAGATCTACCGGTACACCTTGACGAAAAAGCAGCAGGAACGCTGGGATATGGAAGGCATGCAGGGATGGCGTGACTCCATGGTTGGCGTAGCCGAAGACGACGCACGGGAAGAAGGCGCGAAAAAGTTCGTGCTTTATGACCGTGCCGAGGAAATTCTGGCCAAGGGCGACGTAACGGTCCTTATTGAGCCAGAGGTTGCAGCAACGGCCTAATCGGTCGGTGGTCACAATAACGATTTTGAAACGCCCGATTCTGCGGAATCGGGCGTTTGTTGTTCAAGACCAAGGGTGCTGTGCCAGATTAGGCGCTTTTGCAGGTTAAGCGTACATCCGACCTGAACGCCCGTCCCATTGCGCTCAAGAACTGAACGCTGGCTGCGTATTTCTGTTTGGCCTGAAAGGCCTCAAGAGGTTAGCCCAGGGCAACGCCCTGGGTCGGGATTCATATACTCTTTTTCGCCCTGAAAGGGCATAAAAGTATGTCGATACGTTCCTCTTGTGCCCTTTCAGGGCGGCCACTTTTATTGTGCCAGCTAACCCAGGGCGTTGCCCTGGGCTAACCTGTTGTGCCCCTTCGGGGCGGTGGCTGCAAGCGAAGTCTTGTTTGTGCTTGAATACCTGCTGGGACTATTATCCACCAAAATACAGGGGCTATGACAAGGGCTGGGGGACGCACCTTTTGCACGAAAGGAATGCATGCACATAAGGGACGCATGCATCCCCATGTACGCTCAAATCGGATGAGCCGCGTTGTCTATGGCATTCGTTTCGGCAGCGTGGCGCCGATGGCTTCTGCGATTTGTGTGGCTTTGACCACGTTGCCTGTTGGACTCATGTGAATGGGGTCGGTAAACAGTTCTTGCGCCCGTGGCATGGACGTGTGAAGGGGGACCAATCCGATTCTCAGCTCAGCGGCCAGCGCCACCACGATTATCGTGTGTTCTCGAAGACCGTTTCGGTAGCCCCCTTCCAAGCGCCGCATCGATTCGGTGGGGCCGACAAAGGTGGGGATATCCAGGTAAGGTTGGGTCAAAAGCCAAACTTGGGCACCAGCCTTCTGGGCAAGCGCGGTGGCTGTACGCAAATTATCCTCGAATGCGGTGGGTGGGTTGGCTTCCAGATTGGCTAGAGCATCCGCGATGGGCGGCATGGGGCGCTGGGTTTGGCTTTGAAGAGACAACGGCCTGATCCAGCCAAGGCCATGGGTAAGGGTTAACCACGCATGAGAGCGGTAGGCTATCTGGTGCCAGAGAGACAGTTTCAGTGGACTAAAGTTTGTGCGGAAATGGCTGTAGTCGGCTTGGAAGTCCGGGTAGAATCGGGGAATAACGTCGTTGATGGCATTTTGTATCAGCACGACATCGGGCTTCAACGCGGGGATCATGCGTGCCATTGTGCCCAGAATCTCCCGTGAATTGTACCCGCCCACGCCTAGATTGAACACCTCGATTGCGTCCCATCCTGCGTTTCGCGCAGCTTGCTCAAGGAGTTCTTCCAGTTGAGCGGGGTACGTGTCGAGATTGTTCTCGACTCCGACCCCGTAGGTTGTAGAGCCACCGAAGCAGCAAATTCGGAGCGTGTTTGGTGTCTTGGGTGGAAAATCGGAAAGGGCGCGAAATCCGTCCCCATTATGTGCTGTCCGACCGAGTCCTTGTGAAGATGTAAGTGAAAAGCCGGGGCGAAGGCGATAGCTGAGTTCGTCATCGGGAACAAAACGTATCCATTCCGGTCCGCGCCGTATCAATTGCCCATAATCCCGTGCCAGCCGATGGGTGGAAGGGGTGTATCCGGCCCACGTCAGCATTCGAGCACCCAGTTCCAGGCTTCCCAGGATTGCACACAAGAGGAAGAGAAGAAGCACACAACGCATTCCAAGTGAAAGTGACGCGTGGGAAGCATTGGCTGGCGTTGATGGATTCGTCAAGGACACGGGTCTCCGAGGGCGGCGTTCCAGGGAATGATCCTCCCTTCCCGGGGGCAAGATCAAGCTTTCTGCTTCCAGGCGGGCAGTAGATGAAAAATCACGCCCTGGCAGGAGCGTGGTTGAGGTAGTACGTTTGGGCTGTAGTATTTTCAGCCTGAGGTGACCACCGTACCGTCCTCACCCTGTTTCGCTTTGCTGAGCCGACGGTAGGCCATCTTAATGAGGTTTTCCGCCTTTCCGCCATCGCTCGGATAGGTCACGACGGAAAAGCGGAGATCCAACTGGCTTTCAAAAAAGCCTTTATAGCGATCAACAGCAACCATCGCGCTCTGGCTATCTGTTTCACCCATCAGCACGGCGATGGAACTGTCGAAATCGGCGATCACATCGCTATCACGAATGTGTGATCCCAAAAAATTCCGCAGTCCAGATATGCCCTCTTCCGTGGTTACCATCACCATGGTAACGAATCGGCGGTGCCGTTGGGCACCATAGAGCTCATACTGTAGCAGTTGACGAAGTATCGTGAACTCAGTCTTCACTGTAGCCTCCCAGCGCTAGCGTGTAGAGTATGGTTTGAGTATATAGACATGAAGCAAGTTTCATGCCGCGTATTTTGGTCGTGACTCAAATAATTGCTGCGATGCAAGTTGTTGTTATTAAAGTGGTTATAAATTTGGTTGCTCGACGCTCCTGTGTCAAGAGTTATTTTTCGTAAGGATTTGCGCATAAGTTTGTCAGCGTTGCATATTTCTTGTCGCGAATAAAAATATCGTTAACCAATACGTTGTTTCGTGATTTAATTGGGGCAAATCACTGTGCTATTGCGAGAATAAGGTGGCTCGACACGAGACATAATATTATACGACCGGTCTGATGCATGTCCATTAGAGCACAAGTCTCAGCCCAATTCGATACAAAAATTGTCACTGGTGAGCAATTTTAGTCCTCAACAGCATAGATATGAGGCAAAGTCAGATAGCAGAATATTGCTGATTAAACAATTATTCTGCACCAAACTACTATATATGGTAGTTGTTGCGGTGATCTTGCTGTTCTTGCCCTATTCGTCAGATTGTTGGCACATTTGATGCTCTACTCCAAGTGCGCATTCTTGGATACGTTTACGACGTGCTGTCGCACGCTATTGGTGAAGACCAGGATGGCTGATGTGAGAAAGGAGATTGCAGTGCCCAGTTCACTCAGGCAAGATATATGGCAACACGAGTCGGTGACCCTGCCATTGCACGAGCACCTGATCGGAGATGATCCCCGAATTCAGGAGGTAGAGGCTATGATCGAACGACTGGCCAAGGTGGATCTTTCGGTTCTTATCTGCGGAGAGACGGGTACCGGCAAAGATATAGTGGCTAAGATGTTGCATAAACGGTCGCCGCGCTACGGCAAAGCGTTCATCAAGGTGAATTGCCCGAGCATTCCCACAGATATCCTTGAGAGTGAACTCTTTGGATACGAGCGGGGTGCATTCACGGGCGCCGACACGGCGAAGCCGGGACGCTTCGAGATGGCGCATGGGGGCACCCTGTTTCTGGACGAAATCTGTGAAACCGCCCCGCAGGTGCAGGTGAAACTTTTGCAGGTTCTCGATGGCGAACCCATCTTGCGCATAGGAGGGACCGAGCCAGTATGTTCCGATGCCCGTGTCATCGCCGCCACCAATCTGGACCTTGATGAGGCCGTAGCCACAGGCCGTCTGCGCGAGGATGTGTCGTTCAGGCTGCGCGAGGTAGTGATTGATATTCCTCCTCTTCGAGAGCGACGCAAAGATATCTCTTTACTAGCCGAGCATTTTAATTATAATATGTGTAAGATGATGAAGAAAGAGTATGTGCCGTTCACACCGGACCTTCTCGAAGCGCTGAGCCAATTGAACTATCCCGGCAATGTCCGCGAACTATCCGGGCGTATCAAGAAATACGTTACGACCGGATTGGTCGATTTGCTCCTTGCGGTGGAAAATGCCACAGGAAAAGTGGAGTTTCCAGAGCCGGGCCTTGTGCCAGTTTCGGGAAACGGTGCCTCGGAAGGTGAGGAAGAGCGTATCTTTGTGCCGTTGAAGGAAGCGGCACGAAGGGCTGCCGAGGCGGCTGAGCGTACGCTGATTGAAGAGACACTGAACTATACGCTATGGAATCGGAGAAAGGCCGCAAAACTATTGAGCACCAGTTACAGCTCCTTGCTTCGCCGTATCGAAGCCTATGGGATTGGAAAGCTCGATTAGTACGTGCGCGAAAGGGTCGGAATGAGAAAGTGCCTGAGACGAACGATTGAAATACCAATGATAGTGGCCTTGTGCTGGCTGGCGGGCTGTGCCCATAGTGGAAACACGCCGGGTACCGACATGGATGTGGACGTGGCTGTGGACGTGGCTGCGGATTCGAGCAGCAGTAGTAGCGCCGTTACGGAAGTTGTCGTTGTACCTACCGAGGAAACCCGTCCCGATGACGTGCCCGAAGGCCTCCTTGTGGCCGAGGCATCAGCGGATGAGTCCCCGGCACTGGTGGATACGGATGTCATGGCCATCTTGGACACCTATCGCATCGGTCCCACCGACACGCTGGGTTTTCGTTCCTTTGACGACGAAAGCTTGAATACCAACGATATCCAGGTGCGCCACGATGGATATATTTCCTTGCCCTGGGTTCCCGATCTCAAAGTTGCGGGCCTGACACGGGAAGAGGCCACGGAAGTCGTGCGGGAGGCCTATAAAGAGCTGTACTATGAGGCCGAGGTAAGCCTGCAGATACTTCAGGCGACCAGCCGAACCTATACCGTAATGGGGGACGTGAACAGTCCTGCGGAATATCCCTATTTGAAGCCGCTGACCTTGTTGGATGCGATTATTTCCGCAGGTAGCCTCCGTGTGAATCAGCGTGGGGGAGATAGTTTCGTTGGTGGCCAGGGGCAGTTGGTCAAAGCCTTCATAATTCGTGGCACGGACGAAGAACGGAGCGCTACAGAATATGACTTGCGCGGCTTGGAAAAGGGAGACAGTCATGAGGCGCAAACGCTGGTGCTGCCTGGTGACACGGTATTCATACCGGAAGGACTCAACTTGGTTTATGTGTTGGGGGAAGTCGGACGTCCTGGTGTTCGGCCCCTGTCGGAGGGCATGACCCTGCTTCAACTGCTGGCCTCTTCGGGGGGCTTTCGTGAAACTTCGGGACGTTTGAAACAGGTGGTCCTCATTCGGGAAGTCAACGAAACGGAAACCGAGGTACAACTCATCAATATCAAGAAAATGCTGAAGACCGGTACGGATATTCCTGTTCAACCGGGTGATATTCTCTACGTACCGCGCAAGCGTCTTGTGAATCTGGGCGAATTCATTGGTCGCTCCACGGGGGTGGTCACTCCTATTCTTGGCGTGACCTCTCAAGCGTTGGGACTTTATTCTCAGGCATGGGACGCGTTTTACTCCAAAGAGCGTATCGATCTGTTGTACAACTCAAGCGATTCAAGCCAAATACAGACCAATTTACTTCTGCTGGACTCCTTGCGCCAGGTTGGCAGTGCCGCCAATGCGCTCAGCGGCGCGAAGAATCTGGGAAGGTAAACTATATGTCTCGTGACTTCTCCACCGTAGCCGATGATTTTGACAGTGACCGCCCCAGGGTCCAGACCAAGACACCGGGCTTGCATTTTAGTATTAAGAATTTCGTGAGCCTTCGTCTTTTTTCTGTTGTCCTGATCTCTGCGGCCCTCTCCTTGCCTTTGGCGGTTGCCGGTTGGTTTATCGTGCCCGATGTATACACGGCATCTGCGGTGATCCAATTCGGTTCGGTGGTGGACCGAATTCTCGACCAACGTGCGGGGAATGCGGCTACAATATCCTATGCACAGTTTGTGGGTACGGAGTTGGCCAAGATTACGGGCAGCATTGTGCTTAGCCCCGTTTTGGAGCGTGAAGAGGTTCGAGAGCTACCCAGTGTTCAGGCGAAACTCGATAAGCTTGCCTTCATTCAGGGGACCATACGAACTGCGAAGTTTCGGAATAGTGAGTTGGTGACGGTGTCTTGCACCATGAAATCCAGGGCGGAAGCTCTTATTGTCCTCGAGAATGTCATGGATGTCTACCAAGGACAGGTTTCCCAATACGCTTTGGATTTGGATAACCACCGGGTCGAAACACTCAACGACGAGATCGAGAAGACCAGGTTCGAGCTCGATGCATTACGAACACTGATTCAAAAACTGGAAGGAAAGCTGGGCGCGATGGTGGGGGGGCGGCCAGAGGATAGCACGGAAGCCGAGCAGTATCGGAACGAGTGGTTGAAGGCGGAGGAGCGCGTAACGCAGGCCCGGAACGGGGTTGCCAATGCCGAAGAATCCGACCAAAGAATTCGGGCATTACAAGACAATCATACTCAGAACAGGGGAGCGCCGATCTACCAATATGGCGTAGAGGAACAGGTTATTCGGGATCCCCGCATAGTGAGTTTTCAGAGTGAACTCGATGCACAGGAAAGTCGTGTTTCTTCGCTTGAAGAGACCCACAAGGACACGCATCCCGCATTGGAAGCAGCCCGCCGCAAACTCGAGTCGGTGCAGAGAAATGCGGAGATAAAGAAGCAAATGGCGCGGTCGGATGTACTGAAGACCCTTTCGAGCCAAGCCGCACTGGCGCTTGAGCTTGCGAAACGCGTGTTGGCGGATGAAGAGCTCAATCTGGAAAAGAACAAACAGCATTACGACGACTACGTGGATAAACAAGAAAGTAATCTGACACTGGCCTCAAAGGAACGGGCTAATATTCAGCAACTTCAGGAGAAGGCGGACGTGAAAGCGGCTTTTCTCGCCCAACTTGATGCTCAGGTGCAACAAATCCAGTTGGATGAACAGGCACCGGCGCGGGTACGCATCGCATCTCCGCCCAATGCTCCACAGAGCAAGGATCGGAGAATGAAGGTTATCATGGCGATCGTGGGGTTGATGATGGCTTTGGGCCTGGGCTTGGGCTATGGCGTGGTCCGTGAATTGTTGGATCAGCAAATCCGTACCCGACAGGACATGGCCCGTATATCGGAGTTGCCCACCATCGCATCGATTCCTCATCTCAGCGAAGACAGCCACCTTGCCGATGCCGATTGTGCCATGCTCATGGTGCAGCACCCGAATTCCACGGTCGCCGACGAGTACCGTCGCATATTGGCCCGGATGCTGTTTCCCGAGGACAACGCGGCCGAGGTTAGCAGTTTGCTGGTTGTCAGCGCGAGTACGCAGGAGGGTAAGACATCGATCGCGGCCAATTTGGCGATTGCCCTGGAGCAAGCCAGTCGCCGGGTGCTGCTACTTGATCTTAGCTCGCAAAAGCCGGATATAGAGCGCGTCTTTGGCCTGGAACCCGCTGCGGGGCTTTCGGAATTGTTGCGAGACGAGCAAGCGCGTGAAGATCTGGTTCGCCGGACCGCCTTTGAGAACCTCGGCATCGTTGGTCCTGGTATGGATGCTTCGGAGCTTGCGTCGCGTCTGGCGTCGCGGGCGATGATGGATTTCATGGAATGGGCTGATGAGCATTTTGATCACATTATCGTAGATACGCCGCCCTTGTTGCTCATGTCAGATGCCAAACTACTTGCGCCGGCGGTGGACGGTGTTCTCTTCGTCGTGGGTGCGGGTATTCCCACGCTGGGCATGGTCAGTCGTTGTCTGAGTGATCTTGAGCAGCTTCGAGCGAATATCATCGGTATTGTTATTAACGGCATACGAAACATGCGCGGTGGTTATCTTCGGAAGAATCAGCGTCTCTACGACGACTACACGGCGCGTGCGGCCGAACAGGTTCCGGCCAGTTCCATGCCGGAGATAAACGTACTGGATGAAGAAGTGCCAGAGGAGGTGGAACAGGAGGAAGCGGAAGTCGTCGTGCTCTTGCCCTTCGACGGTAAAGATCCATGACCTATGAGGTGCCAGACTGTTGTTTGAAGGACGATCCTGATCGAAGGGCAGTCTTTCACAGGAGACAGAGAAGTTGTAAAATGGACCTGTATTGACATCGTATGGCAGGCTCGGCTCCTTTGGGATATACCAATGTGAAGCGTGGCGGGCCGTGGGCCAGATAAACGCAGTGAGTGGAAAACTGTCTGTGCGTGACAGGAATTGCTACTGTCTGCACGAGGTAGACAGACGATGGAATTGCTCGTTGTAAAAGCAGGGAAACTATGTCAAAAAAATTGTGGTTGATTATCATCGGTATTGGTATTTTGCTGGTTATGGCCATCGTGGCAGCAGGTGTCGCGCTTTACGCGGTGCCCCAGTACCGTGCGCAGCAAAATCTTATTAAAGCCAAAGAGGCCGCAGCCGACGGGGACATTTCAGGTGCCAAGTGGTTTTATCGGCAGTACCTCTTTATGAACCAGGCGGATACGGATGTTCTGGAGGCTTTTGCTGCGCTTTGCATCGAGCAACATGCGGATCGACGACAAAATTTGATCGAAGCCGGCCGCGCCTATCAGAAACTAATGCGGTTGGCCCCTGAAGACGTTGGACGTCGGAACGCACTACTGGCGTTTTATCGGAAACACCGGCTCTGGGATGATTTAGAAGCTATCGTTGATTCGATTGCGCCTGAGACAGCTTCCGATAGTGCGTTGCAATACGATAGGGCGATTGCCATTTATGGCCAGGGGCGAGTCAACGAAGCTGCGAAGGATTTCGAAGAGTACTTGGAGAACCCAGATGCGCCTCGGCGTGATGTGCCTTTGCGTTTGGCGCGGATATACCGCGAGCGGGAGCGCCCGCTGGAGGCGGTGGCGTTGCTGGATCGGGAGCGTGCCAGCTTTCCAGACGACTTGGTCGTGAAAGCAAACTACGCAAATTATTTGATGGATGCTGGAAACCTTGACGCTGCGGCTGACCTGCTTCCTGCATCCATCGAGACACCCCAGGCCGACTTGGAAATTGTCCGAGCGCTCGTTCGACTGTACCGCTTAAAGGAAGATTTTGAATCGGTGAAAAAGCTCACTGCGGAGGCGATAGCGGCAGCACCCGAAGAGGCCGATTTGCATCAGAGCCATCTGCTTGCCTTGGAGCGCCTGGGTGAGCGAAAGGCCGCACTGGCGCATATTGAGGCCTTGGAACCGATGATGTGCATAGATGCACCCGGACTCCTCCTGTTCCAAATCGAAATCCTATTGGCTGAGAGCCAGTTGGAGGCGGCCGATGTCGTTCGGGAAACTTATCGCAAGGCATACCCAAACCAGATTCCGACAGACAATTACATCAAGGGAAGAATTGCCTACGCACGCAAAGACTTCGATGAAGCAAAGGAGTACTTTACACTTGCTGTTGAGATGAATCCAAAATTACATCGGGCACGTTACTTCCTCGCAATATCCTTGCTTGAAAAAGAAGAAGACTGGCCGGCAGCCCGTGTATCTCTGGAGTTTTACCTGCGAAATAATCCAGATGATCGGCAGGCCCGCCAGATTTGGTTCCGCTTTTTCGAAAAAAATCGCTCTGTCCTGGAGCTTCGTGTTGCCGCGCAGCGTTTTTTTGAGGAGGAGAAGCCTTCGGTTGACGAACTGCTTCTCACGGCCAGGGATTTACTTGCCAGCCGAAGTGAAGAGGATAAGGAGTTGGCTCGTCTTCTGGTGGAAAAGGCGCTTGTGTTGTATCCGACCTTGCCTCGCGTCTACGTGGCGCTGGCAGGATACTACCTGGAAGAGGGAGAGATTGCCAAGGCGGAGACGGTATCGGCCAAGGGCCTCGCAGCAGGTATCGATAGGGTAGATTTTGCCTTTCTTGATGCCAACATTGCCTTGAGCCGGGATGACAAGGAAAGTGCCCTGGCGATAGCTGCCGAGGCATTGGATGCCTCTGATTCGGACGACGTGAAGAAATGGGCGACGTTTTTTTCTCGCCGGGGCTATTTGAGCGCGGGCCAAGGTATTTTGAATGCCAGTCTCAACGATGCGGACGGCGATGCTCGTTCCGAGCTTATGCTGTTTCGTGCGGAGTTGGCGCTTCAGTTCGGCGAAGTGTCCGAGGCACTTGCCCAGCTTCGTTCCGTCGAAGGAGTGCTTGATGGAACGGGGGACGGTCTATCTACCTTGAACAGACTCCGAATACGGGTGGCAGAGCGGTTGTTATTGTCGGGCGAACTTTCACAGCGACAGACCGTGGATGAAATTCTGGCGACCGTCGAAACGACGAAGCCAGACGATGATGGTATACCTGTCTTGCGTGCGCGCATGGCTCTGCGTCAAACGCCCCCGGCCCTGATAGAGGCGTCAAGATTCCTTGATGGTGTGCCGGATGATTCCGCTTATCGGGACGATGTGGCATTGATGCGTGCGGAAGTGGCCTTGCTCCAAGGGCAGTACGGTAAGGCAGAGCGTATTGCTAAAGTGGTCGCCGAGCGTACGCCGAGCCATAAGGTGGCCTGGCATATCATCGGCGATGCGCAAATGCGTTTGGCTAATCAGGAAGCGGCGCGGGCATCTATGGAGCGCATTCTGGACATTGATTCGAGTGACGAGCGCGCCGTGCGTATGCTCGTTCGCATTTATGGGAGCACAGGGCTTAAGCAGGAGGCAAAGACCATGTTCAAGCGCTACGAGAAGCTGGTTTCGCAGCGTCCCGCCTTGGAGCCTCATCTGATTGAACTGCAGGCCTTTCTCGATATGCAGGCGGGTGATTATGCCGATGCCGAATCCAGATTGCGGGAGCAGGTGGCCAAGAACCCAAGCGATTATGGCGCGGTGAACGGACTGGCGAAATCCTTCGTTGCACGGAAAAAATATGACGAGGCCCTGACCGTGGTTCGGGCTTATCTCGATGTACAAAAACCTACCGAACCCGAAGCATGGACCTTCTTTGGTCAACTACTCATCGAGCAGGGAGGTCGGGATAAACTGGGTGAGGCTTCTTCCGCCTTTACCCAAGCTCAGCTATTGGTGCCTGGCTACGCGCCTGCGCAACTGGGAAATATTGAAGTTCAGAGGCTCTTGGGTAATGATGGCGTGGTTATCGCCCTGTGTGACCGTTATCTGGAGCAGCGAGGCAGCGATCCAGAAGGACTCAACAAGCAGGATGCCCAGGTCCTCTTTCAGCGTGCCGCATTGCGCGCCCAAAGTAATGCCGGGCTTGCCGCTGCGCTGGATGATGTGAATCGTAGTCTGGATATTGTGGAGGCCCCGCGCTTTTTAAGACTGCGTGCTCTACTACGGATTCGTCAGAATGATGCGAAGGGTGCCATCGATGATCTCCGTCGTGTCAGGGATCTGGCCGGAACGCTAACCTTATCGGATGAAATCGCCATGGCCGAAGCCTACTTGAATACTGGCGACTTGGAGCGCGCGCAGCGATACGTTCAGTCGGCTCGGGCTAGCGCTCTCGCCAATGGGGCGAAAAAAGATGTTGTAGCGGATATAGATGCTCTTGCTGCAAAGCTGAAAGAAGGGGAGGCAGGCAATGAGTGATGCTGTTGATGTAAATGACGATGGCGGGGCGGGCGTGCCAACCCTGGCGGCCGTGTGGGAGCGGAAGCGAGGTTTTTGTATCGGCGTGTTTGTGGCGGCGGCGCTTCTTGTGTTGGTGTCCTTCTTTCGCTCCTTTGTGGATATTGTCACCAACTGGAACCTTCCCGATTCATTGTATTCACACGCGTTGATTATCCCGCCAATCAGCTTGTTTTTTGTGTGGCGACTCCGCACTCGTCTGCTTGGAATGCCCGTCGAACCCTCGTTATTGGGATACCCGGTATTGGCTTTGGGATGCGGCATGCTATTGCTGGGCGACTTCCTGGGCTTTATGACCATTGTCCACCTTGCGCTGCTACCGGTGCTCACGGGCTTGTGCCTGCTGTTTCTTGGGCGAAAGCATACCCAGACGCTTTGGTTTTCCCTGGCATTTCTCTTCTTCATGATTCCCATGCCCTATACACTAACTTCCGGGCTTTCTTTTCAGAGTAAGATGCTTGCCACCGAGTCGGCGGTAGCTCTGGGTAAGACGCTGACACTGCATATGGTCCAGGATGGCTCCTATGTCTATATTGGCGATGCCGGGGATAGGCTCCTTGTCGGCGATGTGTGCGGTGGCATGCGGTCACTGGTTGCGCTCCTTGCTTTCGGTGCGCTCATGGCCTATGTTTCCAAGGCGCGGTGGTGGGCTAAAATTCTTATTCTCCTGGTGTCGCCCGCCATTGCGATTCTGGCGAATGTGTCTCGTATTTTTTTCTTATGCGTTGTGGGCTACGTATGGGGTAGTGATATGGCTACGGGCTGGGTTCACGATATTTCCGGCATTGGTATTTTTGCGGTTGCTTTCGCGTTGTTGTTTTCCGTGGAGGCGGCATTGCGCAAGTTTGCGCCCGAGCATGACGTGGAGTCCCAGGATTCATGAAGCATTACATCATCGGTATCGTAGCGATGGCGCTTACGGCGACGCTTCATCTTGGCATTACCCATGCCCAGGATCGGGCCGCCATGTCATCCCTCAAGAACCCCAATCTCAACTTGCCCGCACGCATCGGACAATATCGCCAAATCGGTGAGGATATTGATCCGGGTGATGAGGTCCGCCGCATTCTGGAAACATCTTCGATTCTTATGCGTCATTATGTAACTCCCAGTGGCCTTCCTGTTCTGGTGACGGTGGTTTATGCCGGGCAGAAACGGCGGAGTTTGCATTTTCCCGAGGTATGCCTGGTGGGGCAGGGGTGGGAGGTTGAACGGGCGTACGCTGCCCCCGTTGGAATGGAGTTTCGTGCCAAGCGACTGGTTATTTTTCAGGGAAACAGGAAAGAAGCGATACTATATTGGTTCAAGACGGGCGACACCTTTACCGGGAGTTCTTTTGTGAACGCACTACTTTGGGGGCGTGAGCAGTTGCGTTTTGGCACACCCACATCGACCATGATTAAATTGAGTATGCCCGTAACGGCAGCGGGTATCCAGGGTGAGGATCAGGCATTTGCCGCATTGGACGATCTGGCGTTACGAATGGCCCCATTCCTACGCGAGAACATCAAGTAAGATGGAAGGTACAAGCATGACAATATTCAATACGCTGAATTGGCGGCGATACGGAATTCTGTGTTTGCTCTCTTGTGCGGTGCTGGCATTCTCCGGGTGCAGCGATCGTCGTAGTGAGCAATTGAGAGCCGAAGGCGACACCCTTCGGAGCCTTGATCGCCTGGATGCGGCACGAGAGGCCTATGAAAACGCAGCGGAGGCCAATCCAGACAACCCCATGGCACAGTTGGGACTGGCCCGATGCAGCGCGGCCGAAGGGAAGACAGACGAGGCGCTTGCGCTGTTCAGAAAAGCCTTCACCATGGATGCTGCTTTTGGGGAGGCCTACTTACAGGCCAACGTAGAAGCAATTCGGATGCTCGAAGGCGTGGATCGGATAGATGAGGCGCTCTCCCTTAGTGATGAATTCGCTAAGCAGGTTCCCAAAGAAGGCGGCACACTGCGTGGGGTCATTCTGATGAAAATGGGGCGTTCGGATGAAGCGATTCAGGCCCTGAAAGGCCTTTCGGAGACCTATCCGGATTCAGAGGAGATACGTCTTAATTTGGGCGCAGCGTATTTTAAGGCTGGAAAAGCGCAAGAAGCCGAGACCTTGTTCCGGGTGTTGGCCGACGGTTCACCGGGGGTATCCGTGGCTGCCCACATGGGACTTATCGATGTTTATCGTGCGCAGGGCCGCGTCAAGGAGATGGTTGGCGAGTTTTTCCTGCTTACCAAGGCCAGGCCGGAAGACTTGGAGATTAGACTGGGCTATGCTCGCAGCCTGATGATTGCTGGTGAACAGGAAAAGGCCGAAGTCGCTGCCCGCGCAGTTTTGGAGCAGGATCCCGAATCGGCTTGGGCAAACTATATTATTGGTTTCTACAAGGTAGAGGCAGGTTCCTACGATGAGGCAAAGGCGTTTCTGGAACAAGCCGCACGTGTACTGCCCGATGAGGGTGAGATAATGAACTTGCTGGCCTATGCTGCCAGCGGCGGCACTGCCCCGCGCAAGAAAGTCGCGGCCAGGGTTGGCGCAGAATTGTCCTCAGCCGTCGAGTCGGTTACGTGGCAGGGCTTGTGGAAACAGGCTGCGTTGAATCGATTGCTGGCCAATCGCGATATGTACCTTGCCGAGGGGGGCGACGAGGCCCGGGAAACATTGGTGCTGGCCGCCCTCTTTACTTACCAGGCAGCCTTGGCGAAGGAACTGGCCGATGGGCTTCCCGAGACATCACAGGTGCGGGGCTACATCGATGCGTTCCTCTCCAAGGACGTCTCGGTTATCGCAGCACACTTTGAAGGCTGGAAAGCGGAAAAGTCGGACACTCCCGAAGCGCGTGCCGTCGCAGTATTGCGGGACAATGCCCTTGGATTTGCCATGGTCTCTGGAGGTTCTCGGGAGAAGGGACTTTCCGTATTTCTCTTTTGTCTGGAGCGTTGGCCTGATCATGGGGTAGCCCTGTTCAACATCTCACAGGTGTTTCGTCGGCTTCGCCAGCCCATGATCGCCGCACAGAATCTTCAGCGTCTAATTGGAATGTACCCGGAGAATATCGACGCTCATCAGATGCACTACACGGCCCTCCGCGAGGGAAGGGCGTTTGACGCTGCGCGCCGCGCTGCCGAGGCTAGCTATACCTTGTTTCCAGATGAAAAATGGAGCCATCTTTACCTGTGCCAAGCGTACCTTGATACGGGTGAGCCTGCCCTCGCCCTCCAGTGGCTGGGCCGGGCAACGAGCCAGTTTCCAGATGACCCCGAACTGCAATCCATACTGGGCCGCGTGTTGGTTCGTGTGGGTGACTGTGAGCAGGCGACCACGGTATTGAAGGCTATTTCTACGACCGCGCCAGCCATACTATCTGCCCGGTCGACGTTGTTGGCCCTTTGTCGTGTACAGGATGGCGATTGGGCCGGGGCGATGAAGATTGCGAATGGGCTGTCTGCTGCGAACCGAAGCCCCAGCCTGGCCCTTATTATGGCTGCGGGTCTTGCGCAAGCCGGGGAACAAGAGGCTGCCCGGGGAGCGCTTGTTCCCGAAGGCGGGCAGGGTGTCGTTGCGGGGCGCTATGGCATGATGCTATCGGCGGCGTTGGGCGGCGAGGTTCCCTTGCTGAAGGAGGAGGAACGGGAATGGGCGGCAGCGATGGGGGCAGACCAATCGCTGCTTTCTGCCTATGCCACGGTCGTTGCGCTGCAACTCGCAGACTTGAACGATGCTGCCTGGGACTTCTATCAGGAGCATTTGGGTAGCCGTGATCCGAATGTCGCGCTTGCACAACTCGCCTTTCGGTCCCTTGGCAGGGGAGATAGTATCGAAGATGCCGGTGACCTGGCGCGTGCTGTGGCATCGGCTCTGCCGAAGGATTCTCGTGTCTGGATTGGTCTCTCGCGGGTATTGAATTCACTGGGCGATACCGAAGGCGAGGCGGAGGCCATCAATAAAGCGTTGGAGGTTGGGCCTCGGGTGCCCGAAGCCCTGTTCCGTCACGCTTCCCAGATGGAGCGCGCTGGAAATGTTGATGCGGCGGTGGCGGATTATCTCACCCTCGTTGATGTCATGCCTGACAATGCCGCAGCCAATAACAATTTGGCGTACACCTTGCTGCTCGCGGGCGGGCGCGATGAAGAGGCCCTCAAATACGCGGTTATCGCCAGCGAGAAGCTGCCCAACGACGCGGGTGTGCGTCATACCCTTGGGCTGGCGCAGATGCGAACCGGAAATTTGGAGGAGAGCCGCACAAACCTTGAGCGCGCCGCCCAAATTGATCCGGCGAACCCGACGATTATGTTTGACTATGGCCGGTTGCTGGTGGAGTTGGGCAAGAAGGAGGAGGCCCAAAAGCGGATTCGGTACGCCTTGGCTATGAGTCGAAATGCTGGCCTTGATTTTCCCCAGTTGGAAGAGGCGGAAGCGTTGCTTCAGACGCTTTCGGAATAGAGAGGTGGCACCGCTTGCGGCAAGCGTCTTGGTGTCCCGGTCTGTTTTGTGTGGACGATGTTTTTAGCAGAAATCGATGGACTGAAGTAATGTCATGTATGAATTAGACCGGTTGCGTCGCGCCCGTATTTTGTTCGGTTTCGGTGACAATGAGATCGAGGCTATCGTCGCCCTGGGCCAGGAGAAAAGGTTCAGCGCAGGGGATGTTATTTTTCGAGAAGGTGATCCAGGACGCTATCTATATCTGGTGCTGGATGGCATCGTGTCAATTTACATTGGTGACAAGCACATTGCGAAGTGCCGCGACTTTGAGGCTTTCGGGGAGATGGCGACCCTGCATCAGCGTCCTCGATCAGCGACAGCGCGTGCTGTAACGGACGTGTGTGTATTGGCATTCGGGGAGCGCGAAGTCGCCCGTCTGCTGGATGGTCCACAAGCGGTGCAGTTTCTGATGAACATAATTGAGGTGCTTAGTGCCCGGCTCGAAACCGGCAATGCCTGGGTCGCCAACGGTCTTGAGTCGCAACGGCGCCAATAGGTGGTATGGGTGTGTAGTGTGCGTGGCCATTGCCGACGAAAGTGAGTTTTGCCCCGCCCTTCGGCAGGTATTGACGTGAGATGGAATTTTTTTTTGGGGGGGGGGCGGTATCTCCGGGCAGGGGGGCTTTTAGCCCCTCAATGGAGGAGGGGCGTGGCGACAGCTAGAACGGCGTTATCTCGATGCTTGAGGAATCAGTAGGGTCGCTCCCCGGTCCCTGTCTTCTTCGAGCATTCTTTCGATCTTGGCTGAGGGGCTGACGGCGATAATCGCTCGATCGACATCGCTTCGCCCGAATTGTTCATTTCTGAACAACTATACCCTTACTCTTTATGCCGTCGAAGAGATTTTTGGTCGCGAATCTGCGTATTCCTCAATGAAATACAAGACGCACCCTCTCTAAAAGGTAAAATATGCTGAAATTCAGTATGGATCTTGACAGTACTTGTTTGCTGTTGAGTGATTCGCATAAGAGTGCGAACAAAATATTGTCACAGGTGACAATATAGGTAACTCGGAATAGACTCATAATAGTCAAATATGATTAATGTAATGTCAAATATGAAAAGCCAACACAAGGCGAACGCCTGTTTTTGTTGGTATTAGGCCGGTTTTGTTTTTGGCACGGCTTGTGCGTATTGCAAGGTGGTTAGGTTAACAGAGCGTACGGTAGATTGATGGTTCAATCAACTCCACCAGCTTGCAATCAAAATTTGGAGGAAAAAACCAATGAAAAAGCTGACTGTAGCATTCGCATTTGCCATGATGGCTGTAATGGTCACTGGCGCGAGCGCGGTAACCACAGATGGCGACTGGTCCGATTGGTTCAGTTACGGCGGTGACGTCAACAACGACAACTGGGACGAGAATCAAGTAACCCTGAATAACGGCAACATTCGCACACAAGTTGATGAAGAAGGTCCGACACCAGGTGGCGGCGATCAGCTCTATGACATCGAGCAAATCTTCTACTCCTACGAAGATTCCGATCCCAATGCCTTGACGGGCGGACGCCTCTACATCGGCATGGTAACCGGTTTCCCGCCCGAAGGCGTGGATGCCGACAACCTTTATGCTGGCGACATGTTCATTGACATGGGTGCTACGGGCGACTATGACATCGCTATCGCGACGAGCACACGGGCTACCGTGCAGGATCAGAATCGTTTTGGTCGCCTTTGGCTCAACGATGGTCCTGGCTCTTGGACCTTGGAGGGCGTAGTTACTCCCTTTACGACCTCGAACCCCTATCGTGTAGACGAGAATCAATCGCCCCAGCCCAGTGATCGTACTGCGCTGTGGAGTCCTGAAGTAGCTTGGGGCGCCATGGGTCCCCACAACTTCCTCGAAATTTCCTTCGAAGTTGCGGGCTTTTTCGAGGATTCCCTTACCAATCCGAACTTTGGTGGCCTTGGCCTCCACTGGACGATGCAGTGTGGCAACGACGTAATCAACGTGCAGGACAATACGCCCTTTGCACCGGTACCGGAACCGTCCACTATCGTACTTCTCGGCATGGGCCTAGTAGGCGGCGCGTTCCGCAAGAAGTTCACCGCCTAACCTGACTACCCGAAAGAACCACAATCGAATCCGAGTCCATAGAGAGGCAGCCTGGCGCACACCAGGCTGCCTTCGTTTGTTTGTCGCGGTTGTATTCTCCCCCATTGTGTTCTTTGTAGTAGAATGTCGTTTCGGGTATCCACCAGAAAGGAATATATCCATGAAGCGCAACAGAGTTTCGAGAGTCGGCCTCCTCCTGGTAGTTTTCACAGCGATATTGATCGGGTGTTTCCCGGTGCTCTACGCTGCCGAGTCCGCAGATGAGTCTCGTATCGTACCGATTGAACTGGGCGATACGTTGAACGTAAAGACGATGGAAAAGAAGATCTTCTTCGCAGGCCAACCTGCTGCACCCGATTTCAAAACGCTATCTGAATGGGGTGTTAAAACCGTGGTCAATTTTCGGAGCAAGCCTGAGGTGGAGCAACTTCCCTTCGATGAGAAAGGGGTTGTCAAGGCACTGGGCATGAAGTATCGGCACATTCCCATCGGACGTGAGCGTCTCAATGATTCTACGTTGGACAAGATTGTTCGGGTGATACGCAAGTCGCAGAAAAAGAAGAAAAAGGTGATGCTCCATTGTGCCAGCGCCAACCGAGTCGGATTCGCTTGGAGTCTTTTTGTTGGTGTGCGTGACGGGGATATTGACGCAGCCGTTGCCGCCGGGAAAGAAGCCGGTCTCCGTTCTCCTGAACTTGAAGCGAGAGCACGTGAGTATCTTCAGAATCGGAAAGCTCCTGTTCGTAAGGAAGTAAACAAGTGACCATTTTTCTGATGCCATGCTGCCATTGTTTCGGACAGAAAAGTCCGCACCATTCTCCATCGTGATCGCAAGTTGGCGTATAGCCACTAAAGGATACCTTCATGCGACATTCCATATTGCCATTAGTCTTTGCAGTGATCGTGTGGTCCGGTGCGGTGACTGCGTTGGAGCTCCAGGCGGACATGACCGCTTGGGGCAGCGAGATGGAAAGCCACTGGAAGTCTGTATTCGTCGGCGAGAATAGGGCGGTTCCTTTTTCCTTCCAGTACGACGGGCTTTCCTCTGAAGTCGTTATTGCGCGCTGCGAACGGCGTGACGACCACCAGAAAATAGATGAACACCGCACCGCCCACACGATCAACTATGCCGATCCAGATACCGGGCTGGAAATCCGGTGGGAAGGCGTGGCGTACCGCGACTTCAATACCATCGAGTGGACGGTGTATTTCAAGAACACCAGTACCGAAAACACGCCCATCCTGTCCAATATTCAGGCATTGGATGTCACGCTGAAGCGTGACACGGACCGTGAATTCACCCTCTATTACAATCGTGGTGATACGCTCAGCCCCAGTAGCTTTGAGCCATTGACCAAGGCGCTTGGTGCCGGGGAAACCTTTCTATCCGCGCCCACGGGCGGACGCCCAACCAATTTTGAGTTTCCCTATTTCAATCTCCGCTCAGGAGCCGAGGGTGTCATCATTGTGGTGGGCTGGCCCGGCCAATGGGCCGCCGAGTTTGCGCGGGATGAGGAAAATTCGCTTCGTGTTGTTGCCGGGCAGGAGCGTACCCATTTCACCCTTTATCCGTCGGAAGAGGTGCGCACGCCCCTGGTGGTCTTGCAATATACGAAGGAGAATACTTGGATTGATGCCCAGAATACCTGGCGGCAGTGGATGATCCAATACAATATTCCCCAACCCGGCGGGGAGCAGATAAAGCTGCCGCTCTTTGCCGCATGCAGTTCCCACCAGTTCGCCGAAATGACCAAGGCCAACGAGCAAAACCAGATCGCGTTTATCGACAGCTATCTCGAAAAGGGCATTAAGATTGACTACTGGTGGATGGATGCCGGTTGGTATGTGGGCGCGGCGGAAAAGAATTGGCCTTGGACCGGGACTTGGGAAGTGGACCGGCGGCCCCACCGATTTCCGAATGGACTTCGGGCAATTAGCGACCACGCGCACAGCAAGGACGTGAAGACCATTGTATGGTTTGAACCCGAGCGTGTGGCTGCGGGCACCTGGCTGGCCACGGAACACCCGGAGTGGGTCTTTGGCGGTGAAAAGGGCGGGCTGCTCAATCTGGGCGACCCGGAGGCTTGGGATTGGCTGGTCAATCACATAGACAAGATCATCACGGAGGAAGGCATCGACCTCTACCGCCAGGATTATAACATTGACCCCCTTCCCTTTTGGCGTGGCAACGATGCCGAAGACCGCCAGGGCATCACCGAAAACAAGTACGTGATGGGCTACCTTGCGTATTGGGATGAGTTGCTTCGGCGTCACCCCAAGATGCTTATAGACTCCTGTGCCTCGGGCGGGCGTCGTAACGACTTGGAAACGATGCGTCGTGCTGTGCCCTTATTGCGGAGCGACTATCTCTTTGAACCGACTGGCCAACAAGGGCACACCTACGGCTTGTCCATGTGGTTGCCGATCTACGGAACGGGCTATACTCCTTCAAACACGGTGGGCTGGGGCGCTGGAACGGGAGGTGTCTCCTACGATCCCTATACCCGCCGCAGCAACATGTGCCCCGCCAACATAGGCTGTTTCGACTTTCGGGTCGATGTGGACGATGCCCTTATACAAAAGCTCTATCAAGAATGGCTTGCCGTTGCGCCCAACTACTATGGCGACTACTATCCCCTGACAGCCTATAGTTCGGCAGAAGATTCGTGGGTGGCGTGGCAGTTTCATCGCCCGGAAAGCGGCGAGGGTTTCGTCCAGGCCTTTCGGCGCAAGGAGAGTGCTCTCTATGGCGGGCGTTTTAAGCTCCAGGGACTCGTGGCCGACGCGGAATACGAAGTTAGGAACTTTGATCAGCCTGAGACGGTTCGGATGACGGGTGCTGCGCTTAGGGAGCAGGGCCTTGATATCCAAATCGAGGCCAGCCCCGGTGCGGCTGTGATCCATTATAAGAGGGCCGAGTAAGGATTATGACAGGGTATCGCGTATTCGCCCAAATTCATTGCAAGCCGCGATGAGGGAGTCCGGGGGCGATACCAGTTTTTCATTGTCTCGGCAGTGTTTAGCGAGCGTATCCACGAGATGGTGAACCGTCTTTCTGTCGTTTCGTTTCTCAAGAGAGTATCTGTTCTTGTAGCGATGTTTATCCGTCTCATCAACGTTCTCATCACCATCGAGCCAGGCCAGCCAAGTCTCGATGTGCCACTTGGGAATCACATAGATAATCTGCTCGTCTTTTTTTCGCCCGCCCTCGACTTTTTCATCCAACGCCTTCTGCATGCTTGCGACTTCCTCTTCATCCGCATCGGCCATCACAATCAATACGGTGGAAGCCTGTCGGGAACGATAGGCCTTCATGTGTCTTCCCAGCGTATCGAAAACATGCTTTTTCCCAGAACCCTGTCCTCCAGGGTAAGGGACCACAGTAATATTACGCGAGTCGATGCGCCAGGTTCTTGCCAAGAAGCGTGTAGCGAATATCTTGTGGGCTTCGTCTTCGCAGAGCACGATGAACTTAGAAGCCTTACTCATCGTCCCATCCCCGGGCCATGGTTTCTGCTGGTGTGAGGCCGGGCGTTGTGGGATAGGGCTTGACGACTACGTGTGCTCCCTTTTCTCTGGAAAACCACAGTTCAGCGCCTCTTGCCATCTTGTTGATAATTTTGGGGTGGTGCGAAACAACGATGGCCTGCTTGTCATCCTCGTCACAGATTTCATTCAGGAGATCAACCCAGGGACCTATCTCGCGCAAGGAGGTGAAATTGTCCGGCTCATCAATGAACAGCGTTGAAAAGCTTCCATCCCGCCACGCTTCCAGCACGGTGTAAAGCACGATTAATTGCCGTTGCCCATCAGAAAGCGCCATGAAATCGAAGGCCCGATCTTCCCCGTTGATGCGAAAGGTGGCCGTCAGTCTTCTGGCTTCGCCCGTTTCTTTTAGGCTGAGCTGTTCAAAACCCGGCAAGACCTTCGCAAGAGATTCCTTTGCCTTGTACCCGATACCTGGTTTTTCCTGAAGGATGTGGCGATACCATTGGGCAAAGTTTTCTGCGTGCAGGGATAAGTGCCGTGTTTCGGAATCAGCTACCTGCTTTACAACGAGTGGAACGGGGTGAATCAAAAGCCAGCTTCCGACCTCCTCCCGGAATCGAAGCAGGGGAAAATTGTCTTCACGGGGCGCTATGGTGGAAATTACGGACCGGCTCCAATCCGCAGAAAAATGAGTGCCCTCTTCCACCAGCTGCGATTCGCGGTTAATTCGGTAAAGATGAACTTCCTTGCCATCGAAGAGAAAAAAAGTGAAGCCTTTCCACTTGAGTTCTTCGCGGAGAATACGCATCCTGTTCTCTTGAAGCGAATGCTGAATCGTAAGTTGGTATTCGTAGGCATCGTCATCGATATTCAGGGAAAAACCGAAGGTCTGTTCACTGCGTTTGTCCCATGTGGTCAGGCTTGCCGCACTGAAGATATCTTCGATGTGTTCACCCCGCAAGAAACGTTGGATGTTGCGCAAGGCATCGAACGTCGATGTCTTTCCTGAACCGTTGTCTCCCAACCAGAGCTGGAAATAGCCGGGTTCGATCCGAAAATTCGTCAGACATCGGAAATTGTCAATGTAGATTTCAGTAAGCACGCTTTTGTCCTCCTCCACCCGTTTCTGCGTTCGAAACCCAAGTCCGGGGTGAGTGGTCCTTAATCTCGCCCAAAAGGTCATGATATGTGATAGACAGAGTCTAAGCCATAGCGGGTGGGCGTGTAAACGCTCAGAAGGGGTAGAAACAGCAAAAAGACCGGAGCAGCCGTATTATTGGCTGCTCCAGTCTGCATAGAGCGGAAACGGGTTGTTACCCGAATCGGCGTTTATTCAGCGGACGGCGGCGGCGGTGGCCCGTCGTGACGTGGGCGGCCTTCTCCACGGGGGCCTCGTGGGCGGTGGGCCGGACTCCGGCGTTCGTGGAAGGCCTTAAATTCTTCGGGGCTGATGCTGCCGCTGCCATCGGAGTCGATATCCGAAAAGGCGGGCGGACCCGGGGGACGACCTGGTCCACGAAAGCCACGGGGTCCACGATCACCACCAAGTCGGCGCGGCTCGAAATCATCGCCCCAGGCCTTGTCGAATTCACCACGGGGGGGTGGGGGACGGTGGCCGCCTTCTCCACGACGCGCGAAGCGCTCTGGTCCACGACCCGGCCCTCCGAATTCAGGCCGGGGTGGCCGTGCAAAATCACGCTCTTGCCCCTGGGGTCCAAACGCACCACGGGGCGGTGGCGGACCCTCGGGTCGCCCGTAGCCCCTGGGTCCACGGGGGCCAAATTCGCCACGGCGCGGCGGCGGGCCATCGGGACGGCCATAGGCCCTGCCTTCTCCACGGGGTCCCAGAGGGCGCCAGTCCTCCTCCTGGTTGTCCGCATGTTGACGTGGGCATGCTTTCTCGCTTTGCTGGGTGGCCTTGTTGATGCTTTTCGGGGCTTCGTCTTCTGCGACTGCCGCCAGTCCGAAGGCGAGTGCGCCGACGCACAGGGTCGCGCCCGTCAAACAGGCGACGGGCCGAGTTTCGATTGTCCGAATGATTGATTTGATTTGCATTGCATCATCCTCCATCTTGGGTTGTAGTTTCCATGGGCTGTCATGGCCTCAGGATAGAGGAAGAAGATGACAAGCACTACGTCCCTTTTATGACGAGTTTGTAATCTGGCGGCAGGGGCGAGACCCCATGGTATACTGCGCCCATGAAAATCCTCGTGGTGGAAGACGAAAAGCAGATCGCTGATTTCGTCAAAAAGGGCCTTACGGAGCAGGGCTTCCTGGTGGAATTGTGCGACCATGGTGACGAGGCCATGGAGCGCATCCTGGACCAGCCCTACGATGCCATTGTGCTGGACATCATGCTGCCGGGTCGCGACGGACTCAGCATTCTCAAGCAGTTTCGTAAGAAAGGGCACACGACCCCAGTCATCTTGCTTACGGCCCGCTCTGAACTGGATGAGCGCATCGAAGGGCTCAACACGGGCGCGGATGATTACCTCACCAAGCCCTTTTACGTCGAGGAATTGACGGCTCGCCTCCACGCGGTCTTGCGTCGGTCGTCGGACGAGCAAATGAGCCTCCTTCAGGCGGGTGATGTTTCAGTAAACGTGTTGACTCGCGAGGTTAAACGCAGGGGAGAATCCGTAAGACTCACGGCACGGGAATTCAGCCTGCTGGAATATCTCATGCGCAGTCCGGGACGGGTCTACACCCGAACCCAGATTCTGGAGCACGTGTGGGGCTATGATTTTGATCCGAATACCAATTTGGTGGACGTTCACATACAGCGTCTCCGAAAAAAAGTCTCACCGGACAAGGAAAACCCTGTCATCGAGACCATTCGCGGCGTGGGTTACCGTGTCTGCAAGGACGGAGCGGAATGACTCCCCGCTCCTTCCGTACCCGGGTTTTGCTGGTATCGGTCGCGGTGTCCGGGTTGGTATTGCTGGGATTCGCCTGGTGGTCCTGGCAGCTCTTGGAAGCGTTTTCGAGCCTTTCTGGGCTTGACACTGAATTGGTTGCTGGCCATGCCTGGTTGGCAAGCCATCTTGATGCTGTACGTTGGTTTCGCAGGGAGTTTTTGTTCCTTTTCGCCCTTGGTCTGGTCTGCGTATTGGGCGGAAGCTGGCTGTTGGCCTGGTATGCGGTGAGACCTGTGGACCTGCTTATTGACGCGGCGGAAGGCATTACAGCCCAGGATTTGGAGCGGCGCATACCCCAGCGTGGCGCGGGCGACGAGTTTGGCCGACTTATTGATGTATTCAATGACATGTTGGAGCGGCTGGAGGTCAGTTTTAACCACGCGACCCGTTTCAGTGCGGACGCGGCCCATGAGTTGAAGACGCCGCTCACTATTCTACAGGGGCAACTGGATCAAGCCTTGCAGGAGGCTCCCGATGGTTCACCATTACAACAAAACCTGGGCCGCCTTCTGGAGGAAGTGCAGCGGCTCAAGGTCATTATTCGTCGCTTGCTGTTGCTTTCTTTGGCCGATGCGGGGCGAATTCGTGTTGCGCTCACGCCGATGCGGCTCGATGAACTTCTTGGGCAGGTGATCGAGGACGTGGAAATCCTGGCACCGGAACTTCGCGTGATTCAAGAGCTTGAAGAAGATGCCTGGGTTGATGCTGATGAGGCACTCTTGCAGCAGGCCATTCAAAATCTGGTGAACAACGCCATCAAGTACAATATCGACGGCGGCAAGATTCGCTTTCAGCTATTCAGGCACGAAGAAAACCTGCGATTTGCCATTGCCAATACGAGCGAGGGCATTCCCGAAGAGGACCGGCGGCAGGTTTTTCGGCGCTTCTATCGGGCCGATCCCGCCCATTCCCGAAAGGTTGATGGCGTGGGGCTGGGACTCAGTCTCGCCCGTGAGATTGTCCGTGCCCACCAGGGAAAACTCTGGCTCGCCGATGCCCCCGAAGGGTGGGTTATGTTCGTGATGGAGTTGCCAGAGGGGGCTGGAGATGGCGCGGTGGAATCAGGGGAGTAGTGAAAACCTCGTTGCAGATCACACACACTCGCATCAAGAGCAGTGAGAATAGATGTGTACCACTATTAGCAAAGATCACGACAAGGGTGTCACCCTCACGCGGAGGAGCGAAGCGGGGGAGCTTGCGGGTGCAACGTCAACAGAATAGACACCATACCGAAAAAAGACTGTAAGAGTGTTACGGCATGCGTCACGAGCTAAAGGGGGTTGAGAAATGCACCCGCAAGCTAGGCCGGAAACCGGCTACGCGTGAGGGTGGCACCCTTACCGTTCGTATTTCGATTCAGATCGGCCCTATTGGATCACGTGCTCGCACTCGCAGACCGCTATAACCGGCACACATATTCGGACCGACGACATCGTCACGGCACGATTGGCTCAGGAAATAAATTGCAGGTTCTCGGGGTGGGAGGCCATGGCACCCGCTTGACAGCAGACGATGCTCGCAAGTTGGTTGGCGCGGTTGCTGATTTCCTCCAGAGACCACTCATGTAGCAGCCCCATGATCAGTACGGCGCTAAAGGCATCCCCGGCTCCAACGGTATCCACTATGGTATCGATGCAAATGCCGTGATGAACCTCCAGGGAATCCTGGGTCAAGAGGACGCTTCCCCGTGCGCCTCGGGTGAGCGCGACGGCGTGAAGGGCAAACTCACTGAGGAGCTTTTCCATACGCTCCTTGGTGGAGCCATCGATGTTGAGAAGGGCGGTTATCATAGGCAGTTCATTCTCGTTAAGTTTGAGTACCTCCGCGTGGTTGAGAAGATCGTGGATAATCTCTCTGGAATAATACCGCTGCCGAAGATTCACATCCAGCACCCGAAGGCAGCCAGGCATGGTGGCATCCAGAAATCGTCGGATACTCTCCCAGCTATGTGGGTTACGTGAGGCCAGGGTGCCGAAACAGACTGCATTCGCCCTGGCTGCCAGCATCTTGTCTTCCGTGCGGAAGGGCATGTAGTCCCAGGCAACTTTCTCGTGGATGGTGTAGGAAGGCTGTCCATCGGAACTTACCGATACCGACACCGTCCCGGTGGGGTGGGCGGGATCCTCGGAGATGAATTCTACGCCGAGGCCGTTTACCTGGAGCAATTCGCGCAGCTCGCGGCCCAGCGGATCCTTTCCAACGCAACTAACCATGGCGCATTGGGCGCCCAGCGCGTTCGCGTGAAAGACAACATTGGCGGGTGCGCCGCCCAACTGTTTGCCTTCGGGGAGCATATCCCAAAGTACTTCGCCCAATCCGACCACAACAAAGGGGGTCTCTTCTGCCATCTTCCGTTACCTCACGCGTCGTGATTCGTGTCAAAAACGTATCACCGCACCTCCACAACAAGGATACCGTAGTGATGGATGGAATGCAATACTCAGTGTGGACATACTCAGTGTGGAAGATCGTCAGGCAGTGTCCCCGGGTACTTGGTAGTGTTTGCGCAGCCGCCGCAACTCGGTGCGCAGGCGCTTAATTTCGGCGGTGTAGTTGGCATTGCCAATTTCATTGCGCATTTCCGCAGGGTCGGTCTTGAGGTCGTAGAATTCCCATTCGTCGAGGGTGTAGAAATAAATGAGCTTGTAGCGCTCTGTGCGCACGCCGTAGTGGACGTAGACGTTGTGAACCTTTCCCTCGCCTTCGTAGTAGTGGTAGTAGATGGCATCGCGCCACGTGGGTGGCTTTTCGCCCTTCAGGAGCGGCACCAGGCTCGCCCCCTGCATATCGTCGGGCACCCTGGCCCCGGTCAGCTCCAGGAAGGTCTCGGCCATATCGAGGTTTTGCACCATGGCATCGGAGGTGCTTCCTTCGGGGACGATGCCCGGCCCCATGGCGAGGAGCGGAGTACGCAGAGACTCCTCGTACATGAAACGCTTGTCGAACCAGCCGTGTTCGCCCAGATAAAAGCTCTGATCGGAGGAGTAAAATACGATGGTGTTTTTGTCCAACCCCTTTTCGCGCAGATAGTCGAGCACCCGCCCCACGTTGTCGTCCACCGAGCGGATGCAGCGGAGGTAGTCTTTCATATAACGCTGGTACTTCCATCGGACGAGGTCTTTGCCACTCAAGTTGGATTTTCGGAAGGCATCGTTCTTTGGCTCATAGGCGGCGTTCCAAGCCGCCAACTGTTTTTCGTTCAGCCGCCCCAGGGTGCGATTCCACTTCCGTTGCGCTTTTGAATCGCTAATATTTTTGGGCCATACCTTCAGATCGGAGTCCATGGTCATGGTTTTCTCAATGGACATGTCTTGCAGTTTCGCCGCCGAACCTCGGTTTTCATAGTCGTCGAAAAGGTTGTCCGGCTCGGGAATCTCCACATCATCGAAAGTGGTGAGATGATCGGGACCCGGTTCCCACTCGCGGTGGGGGGCTTTGTGCTGCACCATGAGCATGAAGGGCTTGTCGGTGTCGCGTTCTTCATCAAGCCAGTGCAGGGCTTTGTCAGTGATAATATCGCTCACATAACCATGGTTTTTCTTCTTGCCTTCCGCCGTGATGAAATCGGGGTTGTAATAATGGCCCTGGCCCGGGAGGACCTCCCACGCATTAAAGCCCACTGGATTGGTGCCCAAGTGCCACTTGCCAAAAACAGCGGTCTGATAGCCATTGCCCTGAAGGAGCTTGGGAAAGGTCTGCTGCTGCGGATTAAACTTGTCACCGTTTTTACGGAATCCGTTGAGGTGGCTGTGCTTGCCCGTGAGGATAACCGCACGGCAAGGACCGCAGATGGAGTTGGTGACGAAGCTGTTGTTGAAGCGCATGCCTTGGTTCGCGATGCGGTCGATATTCGGCGTGGGCGCGACCTCGGCCAAGCGGCTGCCATAGGCACTCACGGCGGCCTGGGCATGATCGTCGCTGTAAATCCAGACGATGTTGGGGCGCTTTGAGGATTGGGCGTGGGCATCCATGTGGGCCAATCCAGCGAGAGCCAGAGTTCTCGTGCCAGCGTGGCGTAGAAAGTCGCGGCGGTTGATAGTTCCCTGCATGATCTTTTTCTCCCTTGGTCTGGTCTTTTACGAGTAAAGCGTTTATGGAACGGATGACCTCAGTCACAAGAAACAAGCTCCAGGTGCCACGGACAAGCCCTGTGGGGCTTGCCCGTGAGGATAACCGCACGGCAAGGACCGCAGATGGAGTT
>JAJRPE010000066.1 GCA_024280935.1 Candidatus Hydrogenedentota bacterium | reverse complement strand
TGGCGCGATGCGGCGCACTGGCCAATGCTGTCGGCGCACTCACCGTCCAGACTGCGGGTACGGCGGGAAGCAATATTTCGCTGGAGGCGACGCTGGCGCTGGCCGAGAAACAGCCGCCCCTTCGGGCCTAATCAATATTTTTGCCACGGATGACTCCGGACAGCCGTTGGCCGCAACCAAAGGGTGCTCACTACGGAAAGGTGTGAATGTAGGACATCCGTCCCGGTTGTCACAGGCCGTTTACGGCCTCTACGGAAAGTTGCGCGCACTTGGAGTCTTGATCGACGTACCGTCGGTCGTGACAGCCGAGACGGCTATCCTACATTGTTTGGTCCTTTCTCAGGAAAAATCAGTTTGTGACAATTTAGTTTTCTTGTTCAAAAAAACAAGAAACTGGCGGATAGTAGTATGGATGAACTCGAATAGTGATGGCGCAACGATTTCAGGCGCTAACAAAATCAACAAATACGCCTGACCTCAAAGAACGCAAAGAGCGCAAAGAAATAAATATAATCGGCTCTTTGAGGTCTTTGCGTTCTCTGAGGTTAAATCTGATCTTGTTCGCTTGCTGCTGAACTATCGAAACCAACGAGGCTCTGTCGAAATTGACACCCACGCATTGCCGCCATGCAAATGGTTCTTTGCCCTGTATTCAAACTCGAGTGTGACGAGTCGAAACAGGTGTCATCGATTTTGCTTTATTCGTGAGAATTAGTGGTTCAAAATTTAATTCGCCGACAAGGGTATGCTTGGGTTGTGGGCGAAGTTCACGTTGGATAATCAACCGTGCTCCATAGGGGCACGCAGACAGGTGCATCGACCATGAAGTATTTTAATACAGTAGCTGCAATATTGCTTTGTTTCGCAGCCCTAGGAACACCGGCGCAAGACTTGGGGGAAGTTGCATTTCGCCAGGCCCTGCTGGACTTGGAGACGGATCTGCGTCTTATGTGCGTGGCCGCCCATCCCGATGACGAGGATGGCGCGACCTTGGCCTATTACCGCATGCTCCATGGCGTGGAAACCCATGCCGTTATCGCCACACGCGGGGAGGGGGGCCAGAACGAGCTCGGCCCAGAGCTGTACAACGAGCTGGGGGTCATTCGCACCCGGGAAATGATGGCGGCCGCAGAAATTGAGGGTGCGGAATTGCACTTTCTGAATCTGCCGGAATTCGGCTACTCGAAGTCGAAGGAAGAGGCCTTCGAGGTATGGGGCAAAGAGGTCGCCATGGAGCGGTTGGTCCGAGTAATCCGGGAAACACGCCCCCACGTCATCATCACCAACCACGGGCGCATGAAGGATCACGGCCACCACCAGGCCATTGGCGCCGTTGTTCAAGAGGCCTTCGATATTGCCGCCGACCCGGAGCGCTTTCCCGCCCATGCAAAGGCCGGATTGGCGCCCTGGCAGCCCCTGCGGCTTTACATCCGTGATTTTCGGGGCGGCGAAGGCGCCGTGCCCAACGACATCGCCACATTGGAGCCTATTCGCGGTAAAACCATCGCGGAAATTGCGGCCAGCGCGCTGGAAGTTCATGAGTCTCAGGGGATGCGCTTCTTCATTGATCTTCTTCTCTCTACCCAGCCGAAGACCTACTATCATCCGGTGAAAACCAAGCGCGGAAAATTGGGGGGGCCGACGGCTTCGGGGCGCGGTCCCCTTTTCAGGGGCATGCCCTGGGAGGAGAGCGCGGAACGTCCAGTTCTGGATTCGCGCCGCGTGAGTCGGGAGGCGGCCAAGGCCGTGTTGTTGCCCTGGCTTGCGGAGCATGTGTCCTACCGCACGGGGAGCCACGATGAGAAACTACGGTGGGCCGCCGCCAATCGCGCAGCGGTCCTGGCCGCCGAACTGCGTCTGCGCGTGGATACGAGCGATGATGTCGTGACCCCGGGGCAGGAGATCAAAATTACGGCGAAGATTCAGGATTTCGGATCCCGGGATGCCATCGAAGCAGAACTTTCTTTGGAAGAAGTACATGGACTGGGAGAGTTGGGTAACCATAAGATCCACGCGCCCATGCACAAGACCGGGAGCGCCGAGGGGGACTTCGCTATCACCATACCCCAGCGTCCTGTTCAGACCTTGCCGCTGGCCCCGCGCCTCTTCTCGGCGGACTTTCTGGTGCCCCAGATTGCTGTTGACGTGCAGATCAACTGCGGTGATGCGGTACTTTATCTCACGGCACCCGTCTATTTGGATGTCGCGCCACCCGTGTCCATTGCGTGCCCGGATGCCCCCTACCTCATTCGTACCACGACCGGGCAGGCCCGAACGGTGCGGCTGCTGCTTACCAACAATTCCGCCGAACCCCTTGCCGAATATCTTGCGCTGACTGTTCCCAATGGATGGACTTCAAAGCCCGAGCGCCTTCCCATATCGTTTGCGAAAGAGGGTGAGCAGCGCTTTGTCAGCTTTGTTGTGACGGCGCCCCAGAATTTGAAACCCGGTGACTATCCTGTCTATGCCCAAATTGTCGGGGCGAAGCAGCAGCAGGAGATTCTACTCCGTGTCGTTGACGTTGCCGTACCCGAATCCGCTCGTGTTGGTGTTATTCAGAGTTACGATGACACCTTCATCAAGACACTGAAAAAGTTGGGTGTCGCCCATGAAACGCTGGCTATCAGCGACTACATCCCCGAACGGCTTGACACCTTCACCGCCATCATTGTGGACATACGTGCGTATCAGTACCGGCCGGATCTGGTCGCCAACAATTCGGTCCTCCTCGACTATGTGGCGCGGGGCGGAACACTGTTGGTCATGTATCAGAAGACTTTCGATTGGCAAGAAGACTTCGCGCCCTATCCCATTACCCTTTCACGCAATCGCGTGACTCGCGAAGACGCGCCGGTAAGCGTGTTGGTGCCAGAGCATCCCCTGTTCACCACACCGAACCTGATTGCCGAGCGTGATTGGCTCGGATGGATTCAGGAGCGTGGACTCTACTTTCCGTCCCAGTGGAACGACGCCTACACCCCGCTGGTCATGACCCAGGATCCCGGCGAAGAAATTCCCGCAGGTTCCTATCTCGTGGCCTCCCACGGTGAAGGTTACTATGTCTACTCAGCCCTGGGGTGGTACCGTCAGCTCCGCGAACTTCATCCCGGTTCCCTCCGGTGCTTTGCAAATATGCTCGCTCTCCGAGGCAAGGGTAAACGCTCTGATTAGGGGTGTATTTCGGCAACAGCCCTGATTAGCGAGCACAAAACTCAATTGTTCCAAGGAAAAATGTGCTATAGTAGAGATGTTCGCAAAGGGCAGGACACCTGCACACGCCTGCCGATTCGCATTGGCCGTTCGTTGAAGGGATTGGTCCCGGTGAAACACAATATTCTTCTCGTGGACGATATTCGCTCGAATGTGAAGCTGCTTGAGCGTATTCTGGAAGACTTGGGGCACAATCTTATCGCGGCGTATTCCGGGGAGGAAGCGCTGAAGCTGGCAGAGCAGTATGAGTTTTCGGTTGTGCTGCTTGATGTCCGCATGCCAGGTTTAAGTGGCTATGAGGTCGCGCAACGATTGCGTGACATGGATGCCTCACGGCATGTGCCGGTGATTTTTGTGACCGCCCAGGCGGCTGGGGAAGCCGAGGTTTTCGATGGCTATTGCGCGGGTGGGGTTGACTATCTGGTCAAGCCAATCGAGCCTTCCATTGTACGCCGAAAAGTGCAGGTTTTCTGCGAACTTCAAGCAAAAGAGAAGCAAATCCAGGCGCAACTGTGTCGGATTGAAGAGCAAAAGGTGCAGCTTGAGCAACAGTTGGACGAAATGCGTGTCATCGAAGAGGCCCAAATGGAAGGCGAGATGCGCTACCGGTCTCTCGTCAGCCTGTCTCCACAGGCGATAGTGGTTGAAGTAAACGGCGAGTTGGTTTTTTACAATGCGTCGGCCGTTCAGATGCTTGGCTCCGTTGAGGAATCGGCTATGTGTGGGCGACCATTCCATACATTTGTCGATGAGGCGGACAGGGAGCGGGTAAAGGTCTGGATGGAGGAGATTGCCCGGCGTGGCGGTCGCGGGGAACCCCTCGAGTGTCTGCTCCAGCGCCACGGCGCAGACTTCGCCCACCGCCATATTGAAATGCATGCTTGCTGTATCTTGTACAACGACGACGTTGGGGTGCAGATGGCCATACAAGACATTACGGAACACAAGCTTCTCGAAGACAAGCTCCGTCATCTTTCCCGCGTGGATGGTCTGACGGGGGTATGGAATCGACGGTGTTTTGACGAGCAGGTCAAGAACGAATGGGCGCGTCTTGCGAGAAATGGAAGGCCATTGTCATTGCTCATGATTGATTTGGATGAGTTCAAGTGTTTCAATGACACCTATGGGCACCTTGAGGGCGACGCGTGCCTTCGCACGGTTGCGGATGTTATGAAGACGATTTGCGGCCGTCCTGCCGACATGGTGGCGCGTTACGGCGGCGAAGAGTTTATTATTATCCTTCCCGACACCGATGCCGCCGGTGCCCGGCATATTGCCGCCAACCTCGTCCGTGCTGTGGAAGGTGCCAATGTGCGCCACGAAGGCAATGGGGAGTATGGCGTGGTCACCATCAGTTGCGGCGTTGCGACCCAATACCCTTCCGACGACACGGCCCTTCCGCGCCTTCTCCAAGCTGTGGACAAAGCGTTATATCGGAGCAAGCAAGATGGTCGAAACTGCGTCAGCACCTATACGGAAGAGCAGCCGGGTACCGCATCCACGTGACTTTGGTGCGACCCTAATTCTCCCAAGTTTCACGACGGCCTGGCGAAGTTACTCTGTGCGGCAGGTTTGGCGACCCGATTTTCCCAAGTAGGCCTGTTTGGACGTTTTCTGGAATACTTCCGGTCCCTCTATTGTTAGGGGCTGAGCGTGGGGTGCTGTACGCACCAAACGCGAATTTTACATTATGACCACAATAACCATGGCGGGCGGCGGACACTGGCTGCGCCCGCCCTACCCAGGAGAAAATGACATGAGCGAACGCACGGGTGAACTGACATTTCAGGGCGGTCCGTTGACCCTCCTTGGAGAACGTGTTACCGTGGGCGATCCGGCACCCGCCTTCAAGCTGCTTGCCAACGACCTGTCTCCCGTTACGCTGGCCGACTCGGCGGGCAAGGTGCGCCTTATCAGCGTTGTGCCTTCGTTGGACACGGGTGTCTGCGATGCCCAGACCCGGCGATTCAATGAAGAGGCTGCTGCATTGGGTGATAATGTCGTTATTCTTACGATTAGCGCGGATCTGCCCTTTGCGCAGGCACGTTGGTGCGGCGCGGCGGGTGTGGAACAGGTCCAGACCCTCTCGGATCACTTCGATCTTGGTTTTGGCGATAGCTACGGCGTCCATATCAAGGAATTGCGGCTGGATACACGGGCCATATTCGTTGTGAATAGCGGGGGCACCTTGACATACGCGGAATACGTCCCTGAAATGACTGATCCTCCCAACTACGATGCTGCGCTGGCCGCAGCCAAAGCAGCATCCTGACCGAGCGCGTGTTGGGAAAATGCCCACCCGGAACGTTCTTCGGGTGGCTTGGCGTTTTCGCCGTGCCACCCGCTTTTTGACACCTTTTCGCATCTTTGGGGAATAGCGTCTTGTATGGCCTGACAGGAAGGCTATGGCAAGAGTTGACGCCGCCATGCCTGAACGGGCATTATATTCAGATGCTACCTGGGAGTGAAAGGGCCGAATGAATATCAACCATCAGGATGATTCGCATCATCCAGAGAAGCTCGACGCAGACGCTGTCTGCATTCAGTGTGGTACCGTAAACGACGAAGGTACCTTGCTGTGCAAAGCGTGTGGCAATAACCTTCGGGATCAGCGAAATCGCCGCATGAGGACCGATCAGGCGCTGGAGCTTGACCAGGTCGGTTCCAAACGTCGTTTATGGGCATCCTCTGCCGCATTCATCCTGGCTGTGGGTCTAATCATTTCCACGCTCTACAATAAGGAGATGATCGTCAACTGGCTTATGGATGTAAACGCGGGTTCTGAACGCGGTCCGTCTGACATGTGGCGGGGGGAGCATAGCGAGACCATTGATCTTCTTGTAGCCGATCTGGAACTTAATTTGCCGACGGAAGACGTTGCGCTGGAGGCCCGCTTGAATGCATCGGACTCCAGCGATCTGGGTGGCATCTATGTCTTGTTCGTCGATGATAACTTCGTAGGCTCCGCCAACGTTCTTATCGATGGAGAGGAGCTTTTTTTCGGCGCACTTCTGGAATCAGGAGAAGAGTTGCGCGGCTATGCCACGCTGCAAGGCAACTATTATGTCATGGCACCCGAATCTGGCGGCATGAAGAGGCGTAGACGCAGGGTCGCGGTTCGGGGTGTAGCCTTGCTTCAAGGGGGCGGTGTCGTCGAGTGCATGGGCGACGATACGGAAACACGTTATAGTTGTCTGGCCTACAAATTGACTTCCTGAAAACCTTCGGCCAAGCTCCGTCAGTTTCGACCGAAGGATCCAGCGGCATACCTTCGACCAGCCCTCGCAGCCCGTTACAAGAGGCGCGTGCAGGCGAGAATGAGAATTCCTGGTCGATATCAAGGCGCGAAACAGCAGGAAGTGCCAGCCTTTTCAAGGTTTCGCAACGCAGAGTTTGGCCGGGAAAACCATTAGCAGCCCACGTTCGAGTTTTGCAACGGGCTGCCAGCCGGGAGATGTCTTCGTTGGCCTCTCTGGAGTCACACTATTCATATGTCAAAAACCGGATTCATGAATCGGCTCAAAAGCAAGCTGGAGAAAACCCGCACCAATTTGGTGGGCAACGTCAAGCGTGCATTGGGTCGGCCCTATATTGATGAAGAAGCCTTTACGGAACTCGAAGAAATCCTGATCGGTGCGGACGTTGGTGTCAGTGCCACGCTCCAGATCATCGAGGATATGCGTGCCGCCGTCAAGAAAGATAATCTTCAGGATTCCGAAGCACTGGTGGCCGTACTTAAAGAGGAACTCAAGGCGCTCTTGGCTCCCGGTGACCATACCCTGAACTGGGTCTCGGACAAGGGGCCTCATGTCACGCTCATCGCAGGCGTAAACGGTTCTGGCAAGACCACGACAACCGGCAAGCTTGCTGCCAAACTCACCGCCGAGGGGAAAACGGTCCTTCTGGGCGGGGCGGATACCTTTCGTGCTGCCGCCGGCGAGCAACTGGCCATCTGGAGCGAGCGGAGCGGAGCCGGCATTGTTAGGCACACCGAAGGCGCCGATCCCGCATCGGTAGCCTTCGATGCCGCTGATGCCGCCGTAGCGCGGAAAGTGGATAACCTCCTCATTGACACCGCAGGCAGGCTTCATAACAAAGTGAACCTGATGGAAGAGCTGAACAAGATCCAGCGTGTAATTCAGCGACGAATTCCCGATGCTCCCCATGAGGTTCTCTTGGTTCTGGATGCGACGACCGGACAAAACGGGCTGGAGCAGGCCCGTCAGTTTACTCAGACGCTGAATGTATCCGGTATTATCCTCACGAAGCTTGATGGTACTGCAAAGGGCGGGATGGTCGTGGCAATTCAGCGAGAACTGGGTATACCAATTAAGATGATTGGTATTGGAGAAGGGGTCGACGACTTAGATATCTTCGATGCCGATGAGTTTGTCGAAGCTCTTTTTTCCTGACCTTTTCCCCCCCCAAATGACCTGTTTTTGCGCCTGGAAGGATTTGAATTCATGGCCCTGTGTTTCTACGACACGCTTTCCCGAAACAAAAAAGCCTTTGAGCCTATCGAGTCGGGGAAAGTCGGTCTCTATACCTGCGGCCCTACGATATATAACTATGCGCACATCGGAAATTTTCGGGCGTACATGTTTGAGGATCTGCTGAGCCGCTACCTTGGTTTCCGTGGGTATGCCGTGAAGCACATCATGAATCTTACCGATGTGGAAGATAAGCTCATCCGAACGTGCCGGGAAAACGGCGAATCCTTGCAAGTTGTTACCGAGCGCTATGCCAACGCCTTTTTTGAAGATCTGGATACGCTGGGTATCCGACGTGCGGAGGCCTATCCCGCCGCCACCGACCACATTGATGAAATGGTCGATATGATTAAAGCCCTTCGTGACAAGGGACACACCTATGAAGCCGAGGGCAGCATCTACTTTCGCTTGAGCACCTTTGAGGGCTATGGCAAATTGAGCCATATGGACATGGAAGAACTCCGTGATGGTGCAAGTGGGCGCGTTGACAACGACGAATACGAATCGGGTGATGCCCGTGACTTTGTGTTGTGGAAAGCCTATGTCGAAGAAGACGGCGAGGTTTATTGGGAAACGGAGCTGGGTAAAGGACGCCCCGGTTGGCACATCGAGTGTTCTGCGATGAGCATGAAGTATCTGGGCGATCACTTCGACATTCATTGTGGCGGTGTGGACAACATATTTCCCCATCACGAAAATGAAATTGCCCAATCTTGCTGCGCAACGGGTGCCAAGTTTGTGAACTATTGGCTTCACTGCGCGCACTTGGTCGTAGATGGCAAGAAAATGTCGAAATCGGTGGGTAATTTCTATACGCTTCGCGATCTGATTGACAAGGGCATCGATCCCATGGCTATTCGGTGGGTGCTTCTTTCCACCCACTACCGCCAGCCCAATAATTTTGCTTTTGAAGCGGTCGATGGAGCCAAACAGGCGCTGCAGCGAATCAGGGATTTTCGCCAGCGCCTTTCAGAAGTCCAAGGGGCTGGTGATGGCCTTGAGGAGCGTTGCGCGCAGTGTGAGGCGGCTTTCGTCAAAGCGCTGGACGACGACCTTAATATTTCAGGCGCTTTGGGCGCGGTTTTTGAATTCGTGCGGGCGGTGAACAAAGCCCTGGACGATGGTGTGGCAGGCGTTGACGGCGCACAGCAAGCTTTGAGTTTGCTGGATAAGCTGGATGAGGTCACGGGGCTATTCGGCGAGGCCAGTGACGGGGCTGTCGCGCCCGATGAGATTATTGCCCGAGTAAACCAGCGCCAGCAGGCTCGGCGCGACAAAGACTTTGCCTTGTCCGATGAGATTCGGGACAGTCTTGCTGCCGAAGGCTGGATAATCGAGGATACCCCCGATGGCGCACGGGTCAAGCGGATCTAAGGTGGCTGGGCCACAACCAAGATCTATGGTTCTTGTCATCTCCCGCCGGGGGATGTTTTTTGTTTTTTTATGGTAGTTCTTGCGGATTAATGCACTACGCTTCGTCCGGGACCTTGCCCGGAATAAATGGCACTTGTGGTGCAGCGAGTGAATCCGCGTACAATCGTTACAGCCATGTAGCATGAGCGACCGCCCCGAAGGGACCCAACAGGTTAGCCCTGGGCTAACCTGTTGAGGCCTTTCAGGCCGAAAACGACATTGCAAACTCATAATTTATTGTCGATAACAGGTCCAAAAGGGCCTAACGTAGCGCCGGGGTTGGTTTGCGCCACACTCGGAACGCCGTGCGTTCCCAACAGGGAACCTTTTTCCACGATTCGGGTTTAAGCAGTCGACAACGAGGTTCGCCCCAGTATGAGCGAAATGGATGATTGGGTGCTTGTCGAGCGCGCGCAAGCAGGCGATATGGATGCCTTTTCCTGCTTGGTTTTGCGTTATCAGCGCCCTGTGGTACATTTCTGCGCACGTATGCTCGGGTCGGAGCAAGATGCCGAAGATATCGCCCAGGAGGTCTTTATTCGGCTGCATCGATACCTTGCACGGCTCACACCGCAGGCCAAGTTTTCTACGGTGATCTTTGGTATTGCCCGGAATCTGACCTTGAATTTCATTCGAGATATGAAACGACGGGGTCGGGGCAGGAGTCAGCCCCTGGATTCGCTGCCGGAACTGGTATCTACTGTTCCGATACCGTCTCACGAGGCCCATCTGAAGGAGTTGGAGGCCCACATAGAGGCTGCAATGGCGGAACTGTCGGAAGGCCATCGGATGGTCCTTCACCTGCGTGAGGTTGAGGGGCTGGACTACGAGGCGATAGCCAAAATTATGAAATGCAGAAAGGGCACCGTAAAAAGCCGTTTGGCGCGTGCGCGGGAGCAACTGCGTCAACGGCTTATCAGCCAGGGAGGCGACCTGTTATGAGTTCCAGGCACGTTTTTGATGAATTGTCCACCTATATTGACGGGGAGTCCAACGATTCTCAGCGCATAGCCCGCCACCTCCAATCATGCTCGGACTGTGCTCAGCGTCATATGGAGCTCCTGCGGCTCTCGAATCATCTCCGCGCTATGTCGCCTCCAGAGGTGAATGCTGCATTTACGGCCCGTGTCTTGGCGGGCCTGGATGCCAACAGCCAGGCCAAAGGGTGGCATCTCCCTATCGCGCCGCGCCCCATTCTTGCCGTTGCGCTGGCGGCTTCCCTGGTGATTCTTGGAGTTGGTGCCGTATTCATGGGGGGACAAGAGCGCACCACGCCACTCAATTATCCGAATGTTGCGTCGGAGACTTTGCTGGAGGATGGCGCTGTTATTCTCGCTTTCGGGAAACTATTGGAAGCGGGTGCGTGGGGCGATCAGATTCTTTCCGATGAGTCTGGGGAAGATTTGGTCCTGCCGCCTACGGCCGACGCGCTGATCGATATCCTGGCCGCATGGACGTTGGAGGAAGCCTCGGTGTCTTGGTACGAAACAGATGATTTATTTTCTGTGATGGAAGCGTTGGCGCTGGAGGATGTTGGGGTGTTGGATGAACTGACGAGAGAGCTTTGGGATGAGGTGTAGGCTATGAAATGGAACTGGATCCGACCTGTGTGTATCGTGCTGTTGTTTGCGGGAGCGTGCATCTGTGGCGCCGAGTCGCCCGGTGACGGACCCCGGGCGGGAGAGGGTGTCGCGGAGAGCCGCAAGCTTCTGGAAGAAGTACTGATGGCCCGATTGACCCGGGAGCTTTCGCTGGAGGATGGTCAGACGGTGCTCCTCGTGCAGCACATGACCGAATTCAGGGATCGGATGATAGCATTGCGCCGCGAGCGTGCCCAGCGATTGAATGCGCTGAGGAAAGCGGTCCGCGAAAGCAAGGATGAGGAGCGAATTGGCGACCTTATGGAGAAGGTGCGGGCGCTGAACAAAAAGACGGCTCTTGCCCGAGACGATGTTTTTGATTTTGAGGGTTTCGAACTCACCGTCTGGCAGCGTGCGCGGCTCTTGATATTTTTGAGTGATTTCGAGGGTGACATGCGCCGACTTCTTCACCGTGCCCGTGAACGCCGCAGCGGGGCATCGCCCAGGCGATTGAGGCCGAGGGACGGCTTCCACCCCGATGCGCGTCGCATGCCTGGACCTGAATTGGATCGACCCAACGAGGTGCAAGGCTCAGACACGGATATTGTTGCACCCGCGTCGGATGGTTGATGTTGGCAGCAGCCCCTGTGGTACCATGCTCCGAGATTTTTATCGACGTTTGTTGAGGAGCATTTGGTGGACTATATTTACACGATTATTCTGGCGGTAGTGGAAGGTATTACGGAGTTTCTACCCGTCAGCAGCACCGGGCACCTTATATTGGTGGAGTCGCTATTGAATTTTGGCGACGATAAGGCCTTCACCGATGCTTTTATTGTCATTATTCAATTGCCCGCGATTTTTTCTGTCTGCCTTTACTTCTGGGCCGATCTCTGGCCCGTGAAGGAGGGGAAGCTGGACGGGCAGATCCTTATGCTTTGGTGCAAGGTCATTGCGGCGTTTGTTCCAGCCGTTGTGCTTGGCTTGCTCTTGGATGATTGGCTGGAAACATTGTTCGAGAATCTGACCGTGGCCTTGGCGCTTATTGTGGGTGGCATCGTGATTATTCTGGTTGAGCGCCGAGATCATGCGGGCGGGACGGACTCCATACACGACCTTAGTTTCAAGCAGGCCATCGCCATTGGCTTTTTCCAATGCCTTGCCATGATTCCGGGCACCTCCCGTTCTGGGGCGACCATTGTTGGCGGACTCCTGCTGGGCACGACCCGGGGGGTTGCCGCTGAATTCTCTTTTTTTCTGGCTATACCGACCATGGTCGGTGCCACAACGTATAAGGTGATGAAGAATGGCCTGGATTTTTCCGGGCATCAGTGGATACTCATTTCAGTGGGCTCTGTCGTCTCTTTTGTCGTGGCCTATGGCGTGGTCGCCTTCTTGATGGGTTATATTAAAAAGCATTCATTCGCGGCCTTTGGTGTATACAGAATTGTCCTCGGGGTGTTGGTACTCATCCTGCTTGCGAAAGGCGTGGTCACATGACAAATGATGTTTTAGAAAATGGGACCGTGGCACAGAAGCAGATAATTTGTGCCACTCTTCTTTTCATGCCCATTGCCTATATGGTGGTGCCCATAGCGATGCACTTTACCGGGGTCCTGCCCGAGCGTGGCTACGGAAATTTCGATGAACAGCTCACCTTGATAGTGGGTGGTTTCTTTCTAATGGCAGGTGTCTCCAGTGCTGCCTTTTCGATGATATTGAAGAAAAAACTTGTCGGGAGATCGGAGCGTAGCAAGATCTCCGAAGAGCAAGCTCGTTTTCAGGCCGTCTTGGTGGCGATGGTGCTCTCAGAATCAGGTGCCGTCATGGGCCTGGTACTCATGCTGTTAACCGGAAACGTCATTTTCGGTGCCTTACTCTGCGGAATATCTTTTGCCATCACCTGTTTTCACTTTCCCAGCCGTCACTGGCTTGAAAATGGGGCTTGAAAATGGGGGATGACCCGCTGTAGAGCGATCGGTTATACTGCGATTGCGGTGTGGTCATCGGCTGTGCAGGGCTTGGTTGTGTGGCATGAAAGACGGTAAACTCTTGACAATTTTACCCAATAATGATACAGTGGACTCACGGTATCGCATATTTCATGCTTTGCGGGATCCCACAATGGGAAAATCCTTCTTGGCTCTCGCGCTATCACCGCACTCTGGCTTGCATAGCGAAAGATTTTTCAGTATGTTCGAATTACTCGGTACCCTGGGGAGGGAAATAGTGTGACCCCCATTTCCAGACGTCACGAATTTCTAAACGCAACCGTGCGGGTTCTCCTCGACCTGTGCTGTATCTTAGGTATATACGGTGTCACGGTCTGGCTGCTGCTCCCGGAGGGCGCGGCATGGTGGGGTAGCGCACAGAATTTTCTAACGTACTTGGTTACCATGGTCACTATCTGGTTTCTGGTCGCGACCGACCAGCGGCTTTTTCTGTCCCGGAGGAGTGAGGCGCTCATCGCCCTGTTGTTCTCTGTTGCCAAGACTTTTTTTACCGCGTTTCTGTTCACGGTCTTTATTGTCGCCCTGTTCAAGCAGGATGAACTCAGCCGTACCTTTCTTTTTCTTTTTGGCCTCTTCGTCCTTGGGGGCCTGTTGTTGTTTCGCTTGCTCCTTGGTCTGAGTCTTTGGAATCTTCGTCGGCGCGGTTTCAACTCCCGGCGAATCCTGATCATTGGCAGTAACGAACGGACTCAAAAACTCGTCGGCATTCTGCAGGCCAATGAGCAGTATGGTTACCATATCGAGGGCTTTCTGGAGCACGAAGAGGAACGCAGGCATTTGCTGGAGGAATTTGATATACCTTTCCTCGGCGATATTGATGAACTCGATCAGATCCTGGTGAACCGTGTTATCGACGCGGTCTATATCGCCTTGCCTGTTCGTTCCCACTATGAAATTATTCAAAGCGCGGCCCACTTGTGTGAAGGTGTGGGGGTTCCTGTGCGCTTTATGGCTGACCTCTTTCCACTTCAGATGGCGACCAGCGAACTTACCCGCGTCGGCGATATCCCCCTCCTTACCCTTTCCGCCGATTCGGAAATCCAGCCGCCATTCGCCCTGCATCGAGCAATTGACATGGGGATTTCGTTGCTCTTGCTCGTGATTTTGGCGCCAATTTGTGCGTTGGTCAGTATCGCGATCAAGGTTGACTCTCGTGGTCCGATACTCGTGCGTCGTCCACGTCGTGGGCCGGGAGGAAGCAAGTTTCAGGATATTGTATTCCGTACAACCCACCGGGCATCATTGGATGATGGCACAGCGACGTTGACTCGCGTGGGGCGACTCCTTCGCCGCTATGGCGTTGATGAGTTGCCGCAGTTACTCAACGTGCTGTCCGGTGATATCAGCCTTTCTAACCCCGTTCAGGGTCATGGTGCGGGGGACAAGGTCGATAGTCCGGTGTAGTATCCATTGACGGATGCCGCATTGGCAGGTCGAGGGGGCGGGTCCAGGAGTAGTCTCCTGGAAATTTTGTTTACGATAAGTTGGCTACGGGAGAGAAGGCGGATCGGTGTTTGTGAGTAAACCAAAAAAATGGGTTATGCCGAGTGTGTTGGCTCTCCTTGATACGGCATGTATCGTTGGTGCCTATACGACCGCAATCCATTGGTCTATCCCATTGACCGATTTTATACTTCCGGATTTCAAGGCCAACTTCCCGTACCTTATTGTGGTTGTCTTGGTGTGGTACGGTGCCGCGCTGGAACGTCACTTGTGGAGTCCGACCCGCCGTCAGGATGTCATCCACTATCTGTCTGCCGTAACCAAGGCCGTGGGCAATGCCTGTGTATTTTGTGTCTTCGTGATGGTCTTGTTTACACGCAGTAAAGTGGACGGGGGCATGCCACCGGAAGAACAGGGGGCGTTCGATTTATTTGTGCATGGCGGGCTGGACCATAAGTTTCTCGTTATTTTTTGCGGGGCTACCCTTGTTTATCTGCTTGTGTTTCGTTTGATAGTACGCCTGAGCATTCGGGAGCTTCGAAATCTCGGAATAAACAATCACCGGGTCATGCTTGTCGGGGCCAATGATCGCACCGTTCACCTTATCGAAGCGCTTCAGATGCAGGTTGGCCTTGGCTACACGCTGGCCGGGGTATTGGATAATGATGCGGAGCGCGGCGGCATGGTGGAGGCCACCGGTGTGCCCTATCAAGGAGATATCGCCTCGCTGAAGGAGCGTGTTCTCCAGGGCGAAGTTGACGAAGTCTACATCAGTCTCCCCGTGCGATCCCGCTACGAGGAGATTCAGGAGATCGCCCATCTTTGCGAAGGGGCTGGCGTATCGGCCCATCTTGTTGCCGACTTGTTTCCGATGCGGGTGGCCACAAGTCGGCTGATGCACTTGGAGGATATTCCCCTCCTTAATCTCTCCACCATTCCTGAGGCACATGGCAAGGTCTTCATGAAACGCGCCATAGATATTGTCGGTTCGTCCCTGCTTATTCTGCTTCTCTCTCCCATGCTGTTATTGTTGGCCATTCTCGTTAAGCTTGACTCCAAGGGACCGGTGTTCTTTGCCCAGGAACGCACCGGGCAGAATCAGCGGCGTTTCAAGATGATGAAGTTCCGCTCCATGGTGGTTAATGCCGAGGAAAAACAGGCGGAGTTGTTGGAGCAGAACGAAATGGACGGACCCGTATTCAAGATCAAGGACGACCCCCGAATCACCCGGCTGGGGCGTTTCATTCGCAAGTACAGCCTGGACGAGTTTCCCCAGCTCTTCAACGTATGGCGTGGCGAGATGAGCTTGGTAGGCCCCCGCCCGCCTATACCAGCCGAAGTCGAACAGTATACCTGGAGTCAGCGCCGCCGATTGAGTATTAAGCCCGGCATGACTGGGTTGTGGCAAGTGAGCGGGCGAAACGAAGTTGGTTTTGAGGAATGGGTCGAACTGGATCTGGAATATATCGACTCATGGTCCATTGGGCTTGATTTCCTGATTTTACTGAAGACCTTTCGGGCCGTTGTGGCGGGGCGGGGCGCATCGTAGTCGTTTGGTGTCTGCTTGCGCTATGATTTCAACGCGTGCAAAAGGAGGGTATTCTTGTATCAAATTACGGCAAAGACAGGAAACTCCAAGGGTACGTCGTGGGCGATTGATCATGGGCCCCTCGTATTCGGTCGGGACATCAGTTGCGATATTAAAGTCAGTGATCCCCTGGTCTCCCGTCGCCATTGTCAGGTTTCCATGGTTGATGGTAAGGTACATCTTCGCGACCTCGGCAGCAGCAATGCCACGTTCCTGAACGGTGATCCCGTTACTGCGGCCAAGCTCATTGCGGGAGACGAGGTGGCCGTCGGAGGGGCTGTCTTCTTGGTGACGCGGGTGCGCGAAGTGGGTTTTCGTGCGCCGCCATCTTCGCAGGGGAAATCGCCCACGTGTTCACTGGTGATTGACGCGCCGGTTTATATGAAGGGCAACAGTGAAGCGCTTTTCTCCCGGGCTCGGGCCAGCACAGGAGAGGATTTGGCGGATTTGTTTGCGCTGGGGCGTGCGCTGAGCGAAGCGAGTACCACCTCTGGATTAATTACAGCACTAATACAGCGTGTGTCTGAGCGATTTGATCCCGACGCAATCTGTGTGGCGCTCCATCACCCGACCGATGCTAAGCCGACCTTTTTCCCTCCGGGGAGCGACGGCTCATTTGCGGACAAGTATCCTGTTCTGGATATGGTCGAGCAGGTGGCTGCCCAGCAGCGGGGTGTCCTTATTCCAGAGAGCTGCCGGACGCAGGGCGAGGCGGGCATGCGCACCACTGCGGCAAGCCCCATCGTTCTCGGCAACGACGTAATTGGTGCGCTGGTTGTGCAGACGCAGTCTCCCCGACACATCTACGATGAATCCGATCTGGAGTTCTTGCTGGCCCAGGCGCTAACTGCCGCTCCCTATTTTCGAGCGATCGAGCGCATGGAGTTATTGGAGCGTGAGAATCGGCGTCTGGTTGCGGGGGCCGCCGAAGGTGTCGCGCTTGTCGGCGAGAGCGATGCCATGAACCGGGTGCGCTCTCTGGCCAAGGATTGTGCTCGCTCGGGTTTGAACGCCCTTGTTCTGGGGGAGACGGGAACGGGAAAAGAGCTGGTTGTGCGGATGATCCATCGCCTTTCTGAGCGTGCCGAGCACGCGCTGACGGTTGTGAACTGCGCCGCTATACCAGCGGAACTGCTGGAAAGCGAACTGTTTGGCTACGAGCGCGGCGCGTTTACCGGCGCGCACGCACAGAAGAAAGGCTTGTTTGAAGAGTGCGATGGGGGCACACTATTTCTCGACGAGCTATGTGATTTGAGCCCGCCCAATCAGGCGCGGCTGCTCCGGGTGATTGAGAACGGCGTTTTTCGCCGTCTTGGCGGTAAGGCCGATATTACGGTCAATGTGCGCGTCATCGCGGCTACAAACAAGCCCATTGCCGAAGAAGTGGATGGGGGGCGCTTTCGGCGTGATCTTTACCATCGGCTCAATACCTTTGAGATCGTAATACCGCCGCTTCGCCTTCGGCGAGACGATATTCCCATTCTTGCGAAGCGTTTCCACCGGGTGGCGCAGGAACGCCTCGGTTACCGTACGATTGGGTTCACCCCCGAGGCCATCGATTATCTTACTAAGCAGCCTTGGCAGGGGAATGTGCGCGAACTGCGCAACGTTGTGGAACGAGCCATGGTCGTGGCACCCTATGATGCCATTCGACCGGAGGATTTGCAGCGGGATGGCGTTTACAAAGTCGAGTCCGATCCCAAATCCAAGCCTTTTCTTACCTTGGCCGAAATGGAAAAAAGCCAGATAGTTGAAGCCTTGCGCCGTTGCGATGGAAATGTGAAAGTGGCTTCAGCAATGCTGGATATTGGTCGCAGCACACTCTACCGAAAGCTCGATGAGTATGGGTTGCGGGACTGACGGCTTGGCGTGCCCGTCCGCACATGGCTAACTTCCCGCGCTCGCAGCCGTGGCGTTTACCCGAAACTGCTGTGGGAATTCGCCCCATGCCACCAATTGATTTTCTGGTTTTTGGCCGGGCGATTCCCAAAATGGCACTCTTTGGGTTCCCAAATTGGGCAGGGGTGGGCTGAATTCACAAAAACCACCTTATAATCGGTGTTTTTCATACCAAATTCGTTGGCACTCTTATTGCTTATAGAAAGTAAGTGACAGGCGTTGTGTGAGCATGTCCCTATCGCGGTGGACACGGGTAGTTGTTGCTATCCCTGCCAAGTAAAGTGCCAGAAGGAGGGCATGTTGTTATGTTTAGCATTGAGGCCGACTCAACCAGCGAGGATTACACCACCTCACGGATGAAAAAATGGTTCATGGTTCAGTTTCAGGGGTATGAAGTTGTCAAAGAGCGGGAAGTTCCGAAGGTAACCCGGCAAGGGCGGCTCACCTACGAATGTCGCTGGTACCTTCGTTCGACCTCCTGAGCCATTTTGGTGCTGGGGCGCTGCCGTTGTCGGGGCTGTGCGGTGTGACATCAGGCTTATTGTTGCGGCAGCGCGTCCCGTTCCGTCTGGAGGCGTGTCTTCGCGTCCGGGGCAATATCTTCCAAAGCGAGCAGTGCGTCGTAGTGTTCGCGGGCTTCGGAAGGGCGACCTAGTTGTGCGAGCGTTCTTGCGATGGCCCAGCGGGTATCGAAATGCTCCGGGGACTCCTGTGCGGCTTGCTCCAACAGCGCCAATGCTTTTGGCCCTCTGCCGGTACGAATCATTGTGTCGGCCCAGTGGACTGCCACAATGGCCTTCCGCTCATCGGTCAGGCAATCGAAGGCCGCCTGAAAAAGCCCGTTGGCTACGCCGAATTCTTGAATGCCCGCCGAGGCGATGCCCAGATTGAGCGCGCTTTCACAGGGGGCATTGTCTGCGGCCTCCGCGTCACGATAGTGGTCCAGGAGAATTTGGACGGCCCACCCGAAGGTGTCTTTTGTGCTCAAGGAATTTGTCGGTGAATGGGAGCGCACGCTTGCCAGCAGCACGCGGCTCGCTTGATCGAGTTGTGCCACGCCATTGGCCAGGACGGCGCGGACTGCGTCAACCTGGGGAAGGGGTGAGTAGCCTTCCGATTCCAGGGCTTCGCATGACGTGGTAATGGCCCTTTCCAAGGCAGGCATTTTTTCGTGCTCAATGGCAAAGCTGGCAAAGCGGCTCCAGGCACCTGGTCGCAGCGGTGCGCTAGCAACGGCACCCTGATGGGCATCCAAGGCACTCGCTATATCGTGGTACCCTTCTGATTGTACGGTTGCCAGCCAGTCGAAGGTGATTGCCAATCCGCTTTTGTTGTCATCGGAGGCACCTTCCTTTTGCCCTTGTCGCTGGAGATCGTCTATTCGTCGGTACAGCGCATCACGCATGGGGTCAAAGTTTTCCGTTTTTCGTGCGAGATTCATGAACAAGGCCCATGATTTATTTTCATCGCCCTGGGCCGTCTGGACGGCACGGAGAATGGCTTGCTCGGCACCAGCCTGATTTCCCAGCCCAAGTTCCACACGCATGAGCATGCGGTAGAGAATGCTGGCATGTTCACTGCCGTTGTCGATGGCACGATGGAGGTGTTCCCGTGCGGCCACCCAATGGACCTGCTGTGCTCCCTTTTCGGAGCCTGGCGTGAAGTCGCGCTCAATGATTGCGGCAATAGATTCCACCCGCCCCAGGAGTTCGTCCGCCGCCGGAAAACGGGGCGAGGCTTCCAGCAAGAAGCGGGCATGGCTTCGCGCCTCCTCCAGATAGCCTCGGGCCGCCTGCGCCCCATCGGCACCGCCCCTGAGCGCCTCTTGCGCCATCATGAGACTTGCCCGCGCCATGGGGAGCCGTGCCAGCAGGTAGTAGGGATTTTTTTTCAGGGAGCGCTCGAAGTGGGGACGGCTCTCGTCGGGCTTCTCTTCATCCAGGAAGGTCATCCCGATACGGCGGGGCGCGTGCCAGTTCCAGGGAGCGGATTCCTCGGCCTTTTCATAGGAAGCCCGTGCTTCGGTCAGTCTCCCGTCGCTGTGCGCCTTCATGCCTGCATAGAAATAGTACTCCCCCGCAAAGGCCTTGGTTTCCTGGCGTGTTGCCAGGAGCAGGGCACCGAGAAAGGCCAGCCGGAGGGCGTGTTTTTTCCAGCGTCCCTGCTGTGCCGGTTGGGGAGCGTCTTCTGCCCAGATGCCGTCGAGGAGGCCAAGCATCAGGAAAAAGAGGGCTGCCGTAACCGGAACACGAAGGTTGAAGCCAAAGAGGCCGTCAATGGCGAAGGCGGTGAAGAAGGCGGCGAAAACAAAGCCCAGCCGACGTTGATCCGGGGTCGTTCCCCGAGCAACAAGCAAGAGGCCGTAACAGATGCCGAGGAGCAGGGTGCATAGATAAAGTCCCGCAGCCGCCAGGCCGCCATCGATGCCCAATTCGATCAGGTCGTTGTGAACGTGCCCATTCATGCGGATTTCCTGGGCGAACCAGTCCTGTTCGAAGGGGGTCCAGTAGGGGGCATAGGCCAGGCCATAAACGGCGGGGCCATGGCCGAGAAGGGGGGCATCCAGGAGCATGTTGGTGGCACTCACGTAGGACTGGTAGCGCAACAGGAGGGACAGGTCCAGCGGGAAGGCATGGCCCGTGCGTGCCTGGGTCCAGTACATGGCCCCGCCCACGACCCCGGCACCCAGCAGCGTGAAAAGGATAAGCGTTGCGGTGACCATCAGCACCGGTCGTTTGGGGCGACGGAGAAACAGCCAGCCCACCCCCACCAGGGTCAGGGCGCCCGCGAGCGCAATCCAGCCCGCCCGTTGATCCGTGCTGTACAGATGAAAGGCCAGCAGGGGCAGCAGCCACGGGGTCCAGCGGAGGCCCATGCGGTAGAGTCCGATCACCATGATGACAGCGAGGATGAGGGCGTGGGCGGCGTAGTTGGGGTTGCCATAAGTAGCGGGCAGGTTGGTGTAGGTGTCGCTGGTCGTGTCCTTCCAGGGGAAGGGGTCGATGCCGATGGCCTGGACGACCGCATAGAGGGCGGCGATAAAGACGGCGATGCAAAAGACAGCAAAAAATCGAGCGACCTGGTCGGTGTTTCGGAAAACCTGACTGGCGAGCCAGTAGAGGGCAAAGAGGGCGAAGAAACGGCCCGTCTCCAGGAGGCTGATGGCCTGAAATTCGGAAAAGAGGGAACTCACAAAGAGCAGGCCGATAAGACCGAGCAGCACCGTGCGGAAAATGGGCGGGCGGCGCAGCGGAATGCGTGCGACCCAGGTGATGAGCAGATAGCTGCCCGCGAGGCACAGGGCGGCCCATGTCGTGAGGAGATCCTTGATGTGGATGGTCGGATCGTTGGTGCCCGTGTACATGATCAGCACGAGGACAAAGATATAGACGCATAACGCGCCGCGATAAAAGGTCTCCAGCACGGATTGCCGTTTATTCACAAAGTGCTCCTGTTGAGTGGGTGTACGGACCCGCTTGCGGGCGATGTGATGATATATTGGGAACAGCCAAGCGGGGTTGGTTCTGGAATGCTCTCGGCTAAGAAAACTCGCGCACCGCCGGGGTAGGTTGGCGTGGGGAGAATCGGCAAATCCAGAATGGCACACCGTTAATGAATGGCCTCGACGTAGAGGCGGTGCTTAGGCTCAGGAAGGGTCTGGCCAAGTTTTTGCAGGCTTTCCAAATGCAAGTCGAGTGCTTCGCACGCATGATTGAACGCTTCAGGCAGCGTCTGGCCACTGGTGATGATGTCGGGAATGTCGCTGAAATCGACGACATACGCGGGGTCCAATGGCGCATAGGTCACGGTAAACACGTAGCCGCGGTATTCATGCGTTGTTATCATGGCGCAATGCCTCCAGTAGTTTTCGGATATCCGACGGATGGCAGGTTTTCCGGCCACCATGTGGCTTCACAATGGTCAGGACGCGTCCGTCCGCGCGGTGGTAGGCACGGTGGCTACCCCGCTGATTGAACAAGACAAACCCTTCGTGCTTGAGCAGCGCTTCCACTTGGCTGAAGCGAATGTTGCCCGGACTGTTCCTCAATTGGTCAAGCAATTTATGTCGTCGCGTCATTTCCGCTCCGCTTTTCGCTGCTATTATGGGGCATTCACTTCTACTATCGCCATTGTATCATTCCCGAAGATATCCACCACCTTCAAACCTCCTTTTTCGGTTGTTGGGTGATCTGATACCATGGCGGTTGTTGTGGGGGCAGTTTTCAGATGAACTCAGGAATGTGAATTCATGGCCGTTTCGGATACCGTGGAAACGATGGAGATGCCACCTAGTTTGCCCCGGGGTGCGCAGCGGGTTTTTCTGGTGGTGGGCGGGGTGGGCTTTATTATTCTGGTGGCTTGTCTGGTAGCCTATGGGGTTTTCGGCGAACGGATTACGGCGGGCCTGGATGATGCATGTGCGGAGGCTTCACTGGATGCGGGCCTCAAGATGGAAATGGCGGGGAACTCGACCCAGGCGATACTGAAGTATCGTCAGGCCTTGGCGGGCACTATTGCGGATGATGAACTGCGCTATCGCTGCATTCGCTCCATTGGCGATCTGTTGTATCGGGACAAACGCTACAGCGAGGCAGTAGCCATGTACCGCCAGCTTCCTGCGGAAGCCTTTGATACGTCGGGTGCCTATGCGGGCTATTCGGGAGCATTGTGGAGTCTTGGCGAGGCGGAGGAGGCCCTGCAACTCAGCGAACCCTGGCTGGCTCTGGCCCTGAAAGAGGGGAATGTCGAGCAGGAGGTTTGGGCGCGGGAATCGATTATGCGGGGTGCGCGGGTGCGGGGCGATGTCGAGACCGAGATGGCGCAGTGTCGTCGTATCATTGCCGTTGCGCCGTGTGATGATGCGGTGCTCCGAATGGCGGTGATGGAGCATGACCAAGGCGATGTCCCGGCTGCCCGCCAACGGCTGGAGGCCTTCCTGAAGGATTGTGACAATCCGGCCTGGAAAAAGTCGGCCCGTACTCTGCTGGAGAAATGGACCGGTGAGTCCTGACGTGTCCATGACCGCTGCCGTTGAAACGGATTCCGAAAGCCCTTCCCGGCCCATTCGCATTGCCTTCTGCCATTTTACGTCGGATGTCTGCGGTGGCTCGGATCGTTCCCTGCTGGATTTGGTGACCCATCTGGACCGCGATAAATTCACGCCCCATGTGGTGCTGAAGACGGGCGACCCCCTGGCCTCGGTGTATCGTGCGGCGGGCTGTACGGTGGCCCAGTTTCCTTTTGTACCGCCACGCCGTGCGCTGGAGTGGAGCAAGTTGCTTCGTTTTTTTCTGTACTTCTGGCCCCATGTGTTGGGTGTCGCGTGGCTCTTGCGTCGCTGGCGCATTGATTTGGTTCACGTGAATACCATCAACAATCTCCAAGGTTCTTTCGCGGCCAAGTTGGCCCTGAAGCCCCTCGTCTGGCATGTTCGGGAACTTG
>JAJRPE010000065.1 GCA_024280935.1 Candidatus Hydrogenedentota bacterium | reverse complement strand
GGCGGTACCGTGGTCGGGATGTGCTTCTATTGCGCCCTTTCAGGGCTTTGGTTTTCTAGTTCCTTTTTTCCCACAGGGCGTTGCCTTGGGCTAACCTGTTGAGGCCTTTCAGGCCGAAAACGACATCGCAAACTCATAATTTATTGTCGATAATAGGCGCAAAAGCGCCTAACATCTGCATTCTTATTCTGGAATACATTGATGCCCGTTTTCGGGCGGGAGAGAAGTTATGATCATCCGGTTGACACTCTGTCTGGCAACCATGCTCGCCGTAACAAGCACGTGGGGCGAAGCCCAATGGTACAAAGGCGCGACGCACCTCCACAGCCTCTGGAGCGATGGCAACGCCGCACCCGAACTCATCATTAAATGGTATGAGGATAACGGCTGGGACTTCGTCTGTCCCTCGGACCACAACGTGCTTATGGAAGGCGAACGTTTCGTTAGAATCGACGAAGAAAGCAAACTGACGCCCGCACGCGTTGCTGAGCTTCAGCAGCTCTTTGGCGACGACTGGGTGGTATTCAAGGACGAGGCAAAAAACAAGATGCGCCTCAAGACCCTGGCGGAACTGCGTGCCCATTTTGAGAAGCCGGGGGAGTTTACCCTGATCCAGGCGGAGGAAATGACGACCCACGGCGGCAACCCTCACATCAACGCCCTCAACCTGCGTGAAGTGGTGCGGGGAAAGTCGGCCAAGGACCAGGAAAAAGCGACGCTGATTCAGTATTACCTGGACAACATCAAGGCCCAGAGCGAAAAGTACAAAGTACCCATGATTACCCATGTGAACCACATCAACTTTGCCGACCGTATCACGACGGAAGAAATGATGCAGGTCAAGGGGTTGTACTTTTTCGAGGTCTATAACGGACACCCATCGGTCCATAGTTGGGGCCAGGCCGAAAAGGGCATTCCCTCGGGCGAACGGCACTGGGACACCATCCTTTCCATGAAACTGCGCCGCGATCCAAGCTATCTCCTCTATGGCGTGGCCACGGATGACGGCCACGAGTATTTTGACTACCGCGTAGGCAAATCCAATCCCGGTCGCGGCTGGCTCATGGTGCGTTCCGAAGCACTGGAAGCCAACGCCTTGGTGGCCGCCATGCAGCGCGGCGACTTTTACGGCAGCACGGGCGTTACCCTCAAGGATATCCGTGCAAGCGGCACGTCGTTGGGCATCACCGTCGACGGCGCGGCGGGCGTAACCTACACGACCCAGTACATCGGCACGCGCAAGGGCTTCGATACGGCCACCAAGCCCCAGCTTGATGCCAACGGCAAGCCCCTCCCCCGCAGCTCCCTCCTCTACAGCGACGAGATCGGCGTTGTGCTCCACGAAACGACGGATCTGGACTTCACCTATACCTTCAAGGGTGACGAACTTTATGTTCGCGCACGGGTGGTCTCCGACAAAATCCAGGACAACCCCCACGAAAAGGGCGATGTGGAGATGGCCTGGATACAACCGGTGTTGCCCAAATAGCGCAATCCTGTAGGATACACGGGCACCCATCGAAACGATGGGTGCAGCAAGACACCGACGCTGCAATTTGGTGTAAATTGCTGCCCAAACAAATAGCCTGTGTCGGCGTTTTCGTCGTAGGCTATTTTTTAGTGGCAGCCAATGGACTATCGCTACCCAAAGCTTAATGCTGAAAATACGTATATATGTCGCATTATCCATCGGAGTAATCCGCAGACATATTCAATGATATTTTTCTCGTCATCGATTCTGTAAATCAAAAGCCAATCTGCTTCTATATGACATTCGCGATATCCGTTTCAATTTTCACTCAAGTTGTGGTCCAAATTCTGTGGCGGCAAGGGAATGCCTTCCACCAATAGCTCATAAATATCCTTGAATTTATCCGGCGGCTTATTCTGCTTTTTGCACCGCCGAACATCTCTTCGAAAACGCGGTGATCGCCTGATTGCATACATTCACTAGATTTTCAAGTCATCGTAGAAATTATCGCTGTTGTCAAAGCGGATACCGCTATCGTCTTCAAGTTCCTTCATGGCGGCGCGTGTAGATGGGTTGGGGATATTGATGGAAAAAGGAAGGCCATTGTTCAGCGCAACTTGGCGAAGAAACAGATTTACATCAAGTCTTAAACTTGTTGGCTCAGTGCCCATAGAAGATTCTCCTTTTCAGTTACAATTGAATTTCATTTCTAACTGTTTGGCAAGAAAAATAGAATCGTTATGCTATGGTCGTTGCCGGGGCTGTTCTTCACGGATCCGTTGGGGAGTATCTCAGTACTATGAAATTCTGTAAACACCTCCTTTTGCTCGCCTTTTTGTTGGGAAGCGTTGTTGTGTCCTCTGGGCAGGCTGCGGTGGAGGTGGTCGCAACCGTCCCGGTGGATCAGGTGTGGGCGGGCCATCCTGTTGGATTTGCGCTCTTGACCCACGCCCCCCTTCAATTCGTGGCATATTACAATGGGGACCGGGAACTGGTGGTGGCCTCCCGTAAATTGGATGAATCGGCCTGGAAGCGAATCAGCTTGCCGGAGCGTGTGGTCTGGGATAGCCACAATTATCTCACCCTCGCCCTGGACGATCAGGAGCACCTCCATCTGTCGGGTAATCTGCATGTGAATCCCCTGGTTTATTTCAAGACCGAAAGCCCGATGGATATCACGTCCTTCGTCCGGCTGGATCGATTGGTGGGCACGGAAGAGTCGCGGATGACGTACCCTCGTTTTTTCCGGGGGCCGGCGGGAGAGTTTATCTTTACGTACCGGGATGGAAGCAGCGGCTCGGGCAACCAGATTTACAATGTTTATGACGCAAGCGACCAGTCCTGGGCACGGTTGCTGGACAGTCCATTGACCGATGGCGAGGGTAAGATGAATGCCTATATGGATGGCCCCCGGCTGGGGCCGGATGGTTTTTACCACAGCGTCTGGGTATGGCGTGACACGCCGGATTGCGCCACCAACCACCATGTTTCCTATATGCGCAGCCGGGACCTTCGGCATTGGGAAAATGTGCGTGGTGAAGCCCTTTCCCTTCCGGTGACGCTCCAGTCGCCCGGCACCGTGGTGGATCCTGTTTCTCCGGGCGGCGGCCTCATTAATGGCAATGCAAAGCTCGGTTTTGATGGAGAAAAGCGCCCGGTGCTTACGTACCACAAGTATGACGCCGACGGGAATTCGCAAGTCTATAACGCACGCTGGGCCGACGGAAGCTGGGCCATCTCCCAAGCGACCAACTGGACGAGCCGATGGCAGTTCCAAGGTGGGGGCAGCATTGCATTCAAGGTCCGCGTTCAGCCGGTAAAGGCCGATGGCGACGGTGGACTCATCCAGGAATGGAGCCACTGGGAGCTGGGTCGCGAACGCTGGCAACTGGATCTTGAGTCGCTCCGGGCCACGAAGAAACTACCCCTGCCGCCCAGCACAAGTCCGCCCGGATTCCACCGGTTGGAATCTGATTTTTCCGGCTTGACGGTGCGAAGCGCTTCCGACTCGGGAAAAAGTCCTGACCCCCGAATTCGCTATATGCTTCGCTGGGAAACGCTGGGTCCCAACCGGGACAGGCCCCGCACGCCGCCCCTGCCACCCCCTTCCGCACTGACCTTGTATGAAATTAGAAGGTAAGTGATACGCGTTGAACTAAGCGGCTTCGCCGTAAATCTATGTTGCCGTTGCTCAAACATCAATCCAGTCGGACGTGCCGCACGATCCTGAGGAACGAAGGTTCGTGCGCGTGGGGCAACAGCACGATGGTATTTCCAAAGCACCCAGCGCACGAACCCGTCAGGACTCGTGATACTCGCCTTTTGGGGATCGCGCGGCACGTCTGAGTTTCATAGGTTCTCTTTCAACACCCGCGCGTTCAGCACAACGAGGCTTCTAAGTCGGCAAACGACTGAAAAACCATTACTCAGTTTTGTTACGGACTGGAAAGTCCGTACTCCTGCCCGCCGCGAACATTTACAAAAAATGCCCCGAATTCATCCATAGTGGATGCATTCGGGGCGGGGTTTAGGTAGTTTGAACGTTGCTCGTGCCAATGTCGGGGCGTAGTCGTTATTCGAGCACGGCGTCGCCGGTCTCACCGGTTCGGATGCGGACGGCCTCTTCAATCGGAAGGACGAAGACCTTGCCGTCGCCGATGCGTCCGGTAGAGGCACCTTCGAGAATAGCCTTCACGACTTTTTCGACGGCGTCATCGCCCACGACGATTTCCAATTTGACCTTGGGTAGGAATTCCACAACGTATTCCGCGCCCCGGTACAGTTCCTTATGGCCCTTTTGTCGGCCAAAGCCCTTTACCTCGGAAACGGTCAGTCCCTGGATGCCAACGGCGGAGAGGGCATCCTTTACTTCTTCGAGCTTGAAGGGCTTGATGATAGCTTCGATTTTTTTCACGGGTATATTCTCCACGAATTCGCGGCGTCTGGCCTTCCGCTTCACCGTTGTCTTGTTGGACTATGCGCCAAAGGGTGCTCACGAAGAGGTGCGCTGCGTTGGGTTCAAATGGTAGCCAAATAGTTCAGGCCGGGGGAGGCGAGTGCCTCCCCCGGAAGCGATTCTTTAGAGCAGGTAGCCTTCTTCGCCGTGTTCGGCAAGGTCCAGACCCTGGCTTTCCGTTTCTTCGTCGACACGGAGTCCGATAGTCAGATCAATAAGCTTCAGCAGGATGAAGGACATGATGCCGCCATAGCCCAGGGTAACCGCGATGCTCTTGAGCTGCGCAAGCACCTGTAGCGGAATGGTGTCGTGTTCCATGCCCGCGCCGCCCAGGGCTTGGGAAGCGAAAACACCGGTGAGCAACGCACCAACGATACCGCCAATGCCATGGACACCAAAAGCATCGAGCGAGTCGTCGTAGCCACCCATCCGCTTGATGGTGGTGGCTCCCAGGAAGCATACGATACCAGCCACAAACCCAATCACCAGGGCGCCCATGGGGCCTGCCGTGCCGGAGGCGGGTGTGATAGCCACGAGGCCAGCCACGGCACCGGTTGCTGCGCCCAGTGCGCTGGGCTTGCCATGTTTAACCCATTCGATTCCAAGCCAGGTCAAGGTCGCCGTGGCGGTAGAAAGCTGGGTGACCAGCATCGCCATGCCAGCGGTGCCATCGGCCGCCAGTTGACTGCCCGCGTTAAAGCCGAACCAACCGACCCAGAGCATGCCCGCGCCCGTGACTGTCATGGTCATGTTGTGGGGCGGCATGGGTTTCTGGGGGAATCCCTTGCGTTTGCCCACCAGAATACAGGCGATCAAGGCCGCGATACCGGCGTTGATATGCACCACGGTGCCGCCCGCGAAATCGAGGACGCCCCACTTAACGAACAGCGCCCCATCACCGGACCAAGCCATGTGGCAGATGGGCGCATAGACCAAGACCAGCCAGAAGGTGGTGAAGAGCAAGACAGCGGAGAATTTCATGCGCTCCGCGAAGGCACCGGCAATCAGGGCCGGCGTGATGATGAAGAAGGTCAACTGGAACATGACGAATATGGTTTCGGGGAAGGTGCCACTGAGGCCGTCCACGGTCACATTCTTCAAGAACAGATTGTCCAGGCCACCCACGAAGGTGGAGAGGTTGTAGGCTCCCGCAGCGGCGGCGGCATCCGGGGCGCTGAATGCGAGGCTGTAGCCGCATACGACCCAGACGATGGTTGCCAGGGCCGTGATGGTGAAACACTGCATCAATACGGACAATACATTTTTTGACCGAACCAGGCCACCGTAGAAAAGGGACAGTCCCGGAATCGTCATGAATAGCACCAGCGCGACAGCAACCAACATCCAGGCGGTATCGCCAGAATTCAGCTCGTCTTGCGCCTGCGCAAGCGCCGGTACGCCCAGAGCCGCCATGAGCAGGCCCAGGCGCATACCGAATGCGCCACGAATTTGTTCTAGTTTTTTCACGTATCTCTCCTTTTTACCGACAGGGCGTACACAGTGCGGAAAATCGATTACTCGAAAAAGACAGATACCGTGGTGAGAAATACCAAGGGGTATTCTCCCATTCACCTATCCCATTGCCCGATGTGGATTGGTTGTCCGCGCACGCCGTTTCGGATGGCCGCACCACATCGATTGCCTGACCGCATTGCGCAACTACCGTGCCAACGGGTCGGGCGCGGGGTGCTGCGCCACGTGCAGATCGTGGAAGTATCTGTGAGCATAAGGGCTTAGGCTGGCAGGGACAGGCAGAAAATCTGGTGAGAGCGGATGCCAAGGAGAGGGCCTTTGCCTATCCAATGCTACGAAATGGTAGTTTCTCTATCTATACCACTACGTGTTGGTAGGATAGTTGCTCCGTTAGCGCGGCCCTGCCAGTATAGCGAAATCCCCACCAGATGCCGCACACAATTGAACGTTTGCTCCGTATTGGGAGTAACGAACTCAGCCCTTCTTATCGCTTCTCACATCAAGCCGTGGAGCAAGTGTGAAATCGGGGAGCATCTTGATTCCGACAATGGTTTGTTTTTGGTTCCAACCTTGGATAAGCTCTTCCATACGGGATTCATGACATTCAAGGACAACGGTGAAGCAGAATTCTGGACCGAATTGGATGCCGCAGATCGAAAACGCCGCCAACTTCCATCAAAACTCTCCCTTCGCAAACCAATGTCATCAGGAATGAAGGCCTACATGGCCTACCATCGAAAGGAAGTGTTCAAGGGGGACAGCGAATAAAGCACGATCCCTATAGCTGACTCGCACCCGCAAGCTCCCCCGCGTGTAGGTGGCACCCTTGTAGCCTAATATTGATAGCATCGAGGTGTAACACGGGTAAACCCTGGCGGGCCTATCACGTGGTACCCGCCGTTCTGCTTGGCGGCGACCATGGTCACCGACGCTCCATTCGCTGGCACCCGGTGACTCCGCCCTTACAGCATCGTCTTGTCGAGGCTGCGGTACTGCACGGCCTCGGCGATGTGGTGCTCGGAGATGTCTTCCAAATCCTCCAGGTCGGCGAGGGTGCGGGCGATGCGGAGAATCTTGTCGTAGGCGCGGGCGCTGAGGCCGAGGGTGTTCAGCGCGGTCTTGAGGAGGGATTTGCTGGCCTCGTTCAGCACGCAGTATTTGCGCAGGGTCTTGGTGTCGAGGTGGGCGTTGTAGCGATTGCCCTTCTTGCCCTTCTTGCCGTTTGCGCGGGCATGTTGCCGTTCTCGTGCGGCGAGAACCTGGGCACGCACCTCCTCGGTGGAGGGACCGCTGCTCCTCGTATCGGTCAACTCGTCAAAACTCAGGGCCGGGACATCCACGTGAATGTCGATGCGGTCCAGGAGGGGGCCGGAAAGGCGGCCCATATAGCGCTGCACATCGCCTGTGCTGCAACGACACCGGCGCCGGGGGTCGGTACGGCTGCCGCAGGGGCAGGGGTTCATGGCCACCACCAGCATGAAGCGGCTCGGATAGGTGACGGAATAATTGGCGCGACGAATGTGGACCTGGCCGTCTTCCAAGGGCTGGCGGAGCACTTCCAGGGCGGCGCGGTTAAACTCGGGCAACTCGTCGAGGAACAAGATGCCGTTGTGGGCCAGGCTTACCTCGCCCGGATGGGCCTGTTGTCCGCCGCCGGCGATGGACACGGTCGTGGAGGTGTGGTGGGGACTGCGAAAGGGTCGGGTAACGATGAGGGAGTCTTTGCGCTGCTCCACGGGACACACGGAGTAGACGCGGGTGGTTTCGAGGGATTCATCGAAGGACATGGGCGGCAAAATACCCGGAAGGCGGGAGGCCAGCATGGTCTTGCCCGTGCCTGGCGGGCCCACCATGAGAATATTGTGGGCACCTGCTGCAGCCACGGTGAGGGCACGCTTTACGTGGCCCTGTCCTTTGACCTCGTCGAAATCGGGCACGCGCAAATGGGCCGCCTGAAAAAGGGCATCCACTTCCGTTCGGTGGGGGCGGATTTCTTCGTCACCGACGAGGAATGCGGCGGCTTGCTCCAAAGAATTGACCGGGATGACATCGCAGCCCTGGACCACGCCCGCCTCGTCGGCATTCACTGCGGGCAGAATAATGCCCTGCAAGCCTTGGTCCCGTGCGCAAATGGCCATGGCCAAGGCGCCCGCCACAGGCCGAAGGGAACCATCCAGCGCGAGTTCACCCACCATGGTGTATCGAGAAAGACTTTGTCCATCAAGTTGGGCGGAGGCGGCGAGGAGACCCAGCGCGATGGGCAGGTCGAGGGCACTGCCTTCCTTGCGGACATCCGCCGGAGCCAGGTTGATGAGATTGTAACCCCGGGGATAACGAAAACCGGAATTCCGTAAGGCGCTGTGGACGCGGAAGTCGCTTTCTTTGACCGCGCCATCGGGCAGGCCCACCATGATGGTCTTGTTCATCGTGCCGCCGCCGCAATTGTCCACTTCAATGGCGACGGGAAAGGCATCGATGCCGAGGACGGCCGCTGATTGTACCCGCGCTAACATGGTGGAGAAAGCCCCCGCGTGACGGTGGAAAATAATTTCAGTAGTGTGCAGGGCTATTGTGATGAAATCTGACGGAGGGTGTCAACCTTGGCGGCGGGAGTTCCAGCGACGTTCAGTTTGGGAATGGGTCATATGGGTCTTATGGGACCGATGGTTATTTCCCGCAGGGGCATCGCAATTCATAGGTTGCATAAGACACACTTCCAAGGGTGCCACCTACACACGCAGCCGGTTCCCGGCTAAGCTTGTGGGTGTGGGTTGCCCTCGAAACTCCGCACCCACCCTCCACCGGCGGGTCAGTGACTCGCTGCTCGTGTCTCGCGTCCTCAGTAACAGACATCACATGGTGTCAGTTTCCGCTTGAGCGCAGCTTCACCTTTCATCATGCCGGGCGTGCTTGTAATCTTGGAGCAGTCTTTGGATGCGTGATATTCCCCATCGAAGGTATATACGTTACCGGTTACTGCGGGAGTAGTTGTCTCTGGCTCTGAACGGACAGCGACTGGTGGCTCTGGAATGTGAGTAGGCCGTTGAGTGGGAGTATAGCCTGGAAGCACTTTTTGAAGTTCGGTCAAACGAGCATTGAGTTCTAATTCCCGTTTCCTGTAATCATCATTAGTGATGAAGTCGATAATAGGTTCGCCGTTCGCTCCGTCTATACGCGTCGTCTGCACATACAAGACCATGTCGTTTCTATTCTTTGGAGCATCAGCCCACTCGCCAAAGATGTTAGGAGCCAGCTTCCACGTAGCTTCCTCTCCTGGCTCCAATCCACCGCGTATCTCGTAACTGAATGAATCCTCAAGCCAAGGTACTGAGCGCCCCGGAGACTTTAAAGTTCCGTAAAAGTATGCTCTAGAAACGGGGTATGCGGTCTTGTTTAGTACAGTAATCTCTATAACCGGCTCCTCCGAAAATGTGTTTTCGACAAAGTAGAATCGGGCACCTATTACGGCAAACAGTCTCAATTCAGCAATTTCGCGAAGTTCCCTGTGTATTCCCTCTATTTCGCTAATTACTTGAGAATCGTTGTCTTCATTTAGTGGGCCCGTTTCCTCTATCTCGCCGATTACTTGAGAATCGATGTCTTCGTTTCGTTGGCCAGTTTCCGTAGTGGATCCTGTACCTTCGGGCAACGTGCTAACACTCCGTGCCGCCGGTGAGGGCGTCCCCAGAGACGCAAGTATGGATGACTTAAAAACAACCAGGATGGCGATCACTACAACGCCCAATCCGACTCCCAATAGAACACGGAAGTGTTTAGTCCGCAGACTCAACATTCTAGTTAGAATGGCCATAGACTTCTCTTGGAGCTTCGGCAATTCAATAGTACTCTCGCCATTTTTTTCCTTCATTGCGGCACTGGCGATCAATAGCCCACTTCCGACAACCAAAAGCGCCCATCCCCATTGAAGCTGAGTAGAGGAAATCATGACGTCCGCCATGCCCGCAAACGGATTGTCCTCCAAATCCGTTTGCAGCTCATCCTTGAGCCCAGAAATCCGTAACTGAAAATTGATAAAAGTGAAAAGCAAAAGACCTATACTCGCGAGACTCGTGATCCATAGTCCTTTGTACTTTCTCGAAAAGACGAGCGCAAACGAGATTAGGGCGAGCACCAGCACTAGCACCCCATCACCTTTTCCATTGCTTAAATAATTGATACTACCAACAATGGGAAGACTAACGATGGGTGCGAATACGCCAACGAAGAGGGTGATCGAGCCGAGTAGCCCAAATTTGAACCGATTGTCGTATATCACCGTCTGATCGGCTTGCGCTTGCGTAGGATCGTGAATGATCGGATCTGAAATACTGTCAGTCAAAGTCTCCGCAGCACCGCCTACAAAATCTTCCTCACTATCAGTACATGGGACTGTTGTATCAGAACTCGGAACATTCACAATCGCACCGCAACCGTTGCACCTGCCGCTCTGCCCTCTGTAACGGTCTGCTACTCGCAAGACCTTTCCGCATTCTCCACAATTGAGTTCAATCATCAATCCCGCCCTTCTTGTTCTATCCCCATCGGAGGGAGAATCTCCACATTGTCCTCCGGTTTTCAGCTAATGGAGGACTTTTGTCTAAGTATGCACCGCCTCTCACGCTCCGTCAAATAGCTGCGCTTGCCGCAGTTGATTTGTGTTCGCTTGATAACGTGCTTGATAGCGTAGTGTTGCGTCATTTGAGGTGCTGCCACTCAGAAGGTCTTGGTACCCTCGCGCCATGTGGCAAACAACGCCTCAAGCGCTGCGGCCAACACGGGTTCTTCTGCGATCAAATCGCTTGCTTCTCCAATGTCTTTTTCAAGATCATAGAGATGCCACTGATTGTCTTTTCGGTCAAAGATTAGCTTGTCGTTTCCCCGCCGTAACGCGCGGTAATCCCGATATTCAAAGGCGAGGTATTCGTGGGGACTGGGTGCCTTGCCCTGGAGTGCGGGCAAGGGGTTTTTCCCGTCGAGGATGCGGTCGGTCGGTGCGGGTACGCCCGAAACGGCCAGGCACAACGACAGCAAATCGGGACTCCACAGCATGGCGTCAGAGATGGATCCGGCGCGAATCTTTCCCGGCCAGCGCATCGT
>JAJRPE010000064.1 GCA_024280935.1 Candidatus Hydrogenedentota bacterium | reverse complement strand
GCCCATGGCCAACACCAACCCCGTGATCGACAACGCCGGTATGGTCGAGTTTGTGAACCGCCGCGCGCGGGAGACGGCCTGCATCCGAATACGTCCGTCGGCGTGTGCCACGAAGGGCATGGCAGGCGTCGAGATTACCGAAATGGCCGAACTCAAGGATGTGGGCGTGGTCGCCGTGACGGACGATGGGAAGGACATTCCCAACAGCGCCGTCATGCGCCGGGTGCTGGAGTACGCCAAGATGGTGGGCCTCCCCTACATGGCCCACTGCGAAGACCACGATCTTTCCAAGGGCGGGGCGATGAACGAAGGGTACACCGCCACGACGCTGGGCATTCCGGGCATCCCCAAGGCCTGCGAGGAAATCGCCATCGCACGGAACATCCGTCTTGCCTGGATCACCGGTGCCCACCTCCACATTCAGCACGTGACCACCGCCGAGGGCATCGACACGATTCGCCACTATAAGAGAAAGGGTGTACACGTGACCTGCGAGGCGGCACCCCACCACTGGTCACTCACCGACGAAGCGGTCCGTTCCTTCAACACCAACGCCAAGATGAATCCGCCTCTCCGCGAACAGATCGACTGCGACGGCATCATTGAAGGCATTAAGGACGGCACCGTCGATTGTATCTCCACGGACCACGCGCCCCATACGCCTACGGAGAAAGCGGTCGAGTTCGCTGAAGCGCCCTTTGGCATCATCGGCCTGGAAACCTCGCTCGCTCGGGTAATTACCGACCTGGTGGAGCCGGGACATATCACCCTGGAGCGTGCCATCGAATTAATGACCGTCGCGGGTTCCAAGATCTGCAAGCTGGATGCCGGCGAACTCAAAGAAGGCGGCATCGCCGACATCACGATCTTCGATCCCAAGGCCGAGTGGCTGGTGCAGGAGTCGGAATTCGGCTCGCGAAGCAATAACTCGCCCTTCATCGGAGAAACCCTCAAGGGCGTGGTGAAATACACGATTTGTGACGGAAAGACGGTGTATTCGCGGGGGTGAGTGAGGTTATTATCGATTCCACAAAAAACCATAACAAATGGGAGCGCAGCCGTCCCGGCTGCATCGCGCCGAAGGCGCGTGTGGTTGTTATCCGGGAACACCTACGGACGGCCCCGCATCTGGAGCACCACAGTAACTTCGAATTCGGTGCCGTATTTCTACAGGTTGCCGTGGAAGGTAGGTAATACTTGGTGGTATCGGGGGGCCATACTACCGGCGTGGAGGATACCCCCTTATTCGTAGGGGTGTAGGAGCTGGAGTCACACACGCCTTCGGCGTGTGCAGCCGGGTCGGCTGCGCTCCCATTTGTCGCCGCTCCCGTTGAAGGCTCTGCGGAGTGCTTGTTGGGTCAATAATCCTCTCTTGGCTCATCATGAAAGCGGGCGCTGCTGTAGGGCCAATCGAAGGCACTCGCTACCAATCCAGCCACTACTGGGTTTTCTTCAATGTAGGCTACGGTACGGGCGAGGTGCAGCGGTCCGCGCATGAAGCGGTCGAATCCTTCGGGCTGCCATACCCGCCCGGTTCGCTTGAGTAGACGGTTTATCTGGTGCGCGGAGTAGGATTTCCAGGAATGGATCACTTCCTCAAGGGGGTGGCTCTCCACCATTTCGGCGAGGGCGTGGACGTGGTTCGGCATGACGCACCACGCGAGCAAGCAATAGCGCTCCCCGTCGAAGTGCCGCAGAGAATCTTCCACCATATGTGCGATGGTGGGATTCTTGAGCCAGCATGCGCCGTGGCCCTGATCCAGATAGTATTCGATCTTTTCACGTCGTTCCTGTTCGTCGATCTCCCCGTGGCGCAAGGCGTCGGCACATGCGTCGAGAAAGGCTTTTGGCATGGAATCGGCCAACCGGAAGGTGATGAACTGGATCGTCTCCGGCTCATCAAAATGGGGCAAGTAGCCCCTGGAATACCAGCCTCGCATGAGAGTGGCCCCTTCTTGTTGGTTTGCCAGGCGAACGTTATTCTGGGAGCTACAGGCTATCAGCTTAATAGCGTTTTGTAAAGCCGAGAATCGACGATGATTGGGAGCGCAGGCGTCTCGCCTGAACGTGCCGAAGGCACGTGAGCCTGGATCTTTGATCGTGCCGGTGTTTGAGGGAGGAGTGCTGAGGCAGAAAAGAGAAAAAGTAACACGCCTTCGGCGTGCGTGCAGCCGGGACGGCTGCGCTCCCAATTATCGATTTCCTTCCGATGGCCGTAGGTGCCAGCGCAAGTGTCTATCTTACCTCGAACAACACCGCGCTCCCATTTTCCTCCACCTCCTTCAGCCAGCCACATGCCCGTAGCTGCGCCACGGTCGCGGGGTCCACAGGGTCGGTGTCGGGGCAGTAGACGTAGCGCACGCACCAGCGTGTCACAAGCTCACGCCGTATTTCATCGGTTGCGCCGGGGTCGAAAAACTCCGCCACTTGAGCACGAACGTCGTTGGCGATGTGGCGGGTGTAGTCCACGCTGCCGATGCCGTGAATGGTGGCGTTCCCGCGCAGGACGGCGAGGTCGCCCATGAGGGGAGCGCCGAGGGAAGGAGCCAACACGACACCGTTTTTCAGGTGGTCCAGGGTGTCGGCATCGGCCTGATTCATGAAGGCATTCCGGGTCCAACTGTAGTGGTGTTGGAGGCTGTGGTAGCCGAGGGGGCCGTAGCTCACGAGCCACGTAACGGCCATGGAAAGAATGCCGCAGCCGATGATGATACCTTGCATGCCGCGAAAGAGGCGGGGCCGTAGCGGGAGGCCCCTTTCGATGGCGGCGGCACCAAGAATAGCAAGGGGCACACCAATGACGATGATAAAGCGGTCCGGGGTGTATTTCAGGAACCAGCCCTGGCCCCAGGCGGAAAAGGACAGGGCGAAGAATGCGAGGAGCCAGAGGGCGGACCAGGGAGGTGCGGTGTGGGAGCGCAGGCGGCTCGCCTGCACCGCACGCGCTGCGTGCGAAGTTTTTTGTGCAGCTTCGTTGCAGGG
>JAJRPE010000063.1 GCA_024280935.1 Candidatus Hydrogenedentota bacterium | reverse complement strand
CGGAATTCGATTTGGCACTTATTGCCCATTCCAACGTGATTTCGCCATCACACCTTGCGGTGTGACAAAAACAGCCGAGACGGCTGTTCCACCCTATCCCTTGTTGAGTGAAGCATGATTCGCAGAAGCGCAGGTGGCACGGGCGTCTCGCCTGTGATGGTCACGTAGTGACCAGAAAGCCTGTTTTAGATCAATAAGTCTGCCAAACCAAATTCCGATAAATCACCCAAAAAACCTGTCGGGATCAGGAAGTCTGGGGATGCTCCCAAAGCACCATAGCACGCGGCGCAACCGCGTTATTCTTGTCTTCAGGTGACTATTGTCGCGCCCCATCGCACGAACCCGTCAGAACTCGTTGAAACTCGCCTTTTGGGGATCGTGCGGCACGACAGGGGGTTGTCGTCGCTCTATCCCCCCCGTACTACAAGCCGGGCAAGGTTCTCCCGTGCGTCTTTCAGGGCAGGTGCCAGCTTGAGGGCGCGTTCAAAGGATTCTCTGGCCCGGACCACATCACCCAAGGTATGCATCAGCACGCCCAAGTCGTTGTGGGTCACTGCGTCTTCTGCATCAAGCTCCAAGGCCTTTACCAGCGACTTCAAGCCTGTCTCCGCTGCGCCTCCCACAAAGGCCGCCTCGCCGGCCTGGCGAAGTTCATGGCTCTGTAAACGGGCCTGCGCCTCTTCGAGATGGGGTGCCGCCGCTGCCAAATCACGCAGCAGCCGGTGGGCACGTTTCCCGTCGCTGCGATAATCGAATACGCGCGCCAGGCACAGGGTTGCCAGCGGGGCGGGCGGTGCTGCCTGAACTACGCGCATCAGACGCTCCTCTGCTTCCTCCCAATTGCCGCGGTAGCAGGCAATGACGCCCAGCACGATTTGGACGTGGTCCGGTGTCTCCCCGATATTTTTTTCAATTTCCAAGAGTAGCTGGCAGGCTTCATCCACGGCGTTACGCCCGAGGAGTATGGTGGAGAGAAGCGTTCCGATTTCCATATGCATTGGGTCGATGGCGAGGGCATCGCGGCAGGCCGACTCCGCTTCGTCTGTCTCGCCACACGCCATGGCCTGCTCGGCCACGTCATGAAGGCACTTCAGATCTTTCGGGTGGTGAAGGTGCTTTTCTCGTGCCAATTTCAGGTAGAGCTTGGCTTTCCGCGCTCGAATTTCAGGGGTACACGCATAGCCATAGTGGTGAATCACAATATCCGTCTGGCGCACCACGCCGTTGCGTTCCCGGACACTGGCCGTGATGTTTTCGTGGACCGCCTCCTGGTATATGAAGCCCCGGTCCCCGCGAAAAAGCCGCAGCAGCCCGACGGGAAGACAGCCCGCAAACCCCCGGCTCATGGAACTGGCCGGATCCACGGGGGTCCAGCGCCAGGCGTGTACATCATTGCAGTAGTTCGCCAGAATCAGCTCCACAGCATCGGCGGTCGTATCTGAATCGACAATCTCCCGGATGGCGGCCGCGCCTTCGGCATCCAGTTCTTCGTCGGCATCCATGTGGAGCAGCCAATCGCTGGTGGCGGCGCGAATCGTCTCGTTGCGGGCAGCGGAAAAGTCGTTCGTCCAAGGCACCGAAATGACTCGTGCGCCGAAACCTTCGGCGATAGCCACCGTATCATCCTCGGAACCCGTGTCGCCCACGATGATTTCGTCCGCGATAGGTGCCACGCTCTTCAGGCAGGCTGCCAGGCACGCCGTCTCATTCTTCACGATCATGATTACGCTAAGTGAAGCCATGGGCGCGTCCGATCAGGTGTCCGATTCCTCGGGGGAGGGTGACGGCTCCTCGTCACCAGGCAGTGATACAAATACCTGGCTGGCGACCCGCTGCCCCAGGGCATGGACTCGAATATCTCCATCAAGGGCGACTTCTACATGAATAGGGCCATCAAAAGGCGCTTTTTCCGTTACTTTGAGTTCCGCCTTCGGGACAATACCGAGATTTGCCACGTAGCGGAGCACTTCCGGGTCATCATCGCAAACCCGGCGCACTACCCCTTCTTGGCCAGATTTCAGTTGGGTCAGGTTCAGCAGGGTTTTGCCCACCGGCATGTCGCCTGATTTCGTTGGGATAGGGTCGCCGTGGGGATCAAATTCTGGATGGCCCAGGACCTCCGCCATGCGATCCACCAGGGTCGCTGACACCACATGCTCCAGCCGCTCCGCCTCCTGATCGACTTCGTCCCAGCTCATGCCCAGCGCCTCTTGGAGGAACAACTCGACCAAGCGGTGATGGCGGATTATTTCCAGGGCAATCTTCTCGCCATGGGCCGTCAACCGCACGCCATGGTGGCGCCGGTACTCCACAAGCAGGGGCTTCATGTCGGCAAGCTTCTTGAGCATCTGGGTAACTGAGGCAGGCGCTACACCCAGGCGCTGGGCGATGGCCGATGTGCTCACGGGATTGGTGCCGTCTTTTACGGTGTAGATTGCCTTCAGATAATCTTCAACGGCTTCGGATAACATGAATACCTCTCACGCCACTTCATCAATTGCCAGCGCGTTACAATGCCCAACAGTATAGAATCTCTGTCTAGCGTGGCTGGTTCATAACCCAATATTCTGAACCACGAATGGACACGGAGCAGCCGTTGGCCGCAACCAAAATTTTATTCACCACGAAGGCACGAAGAACACGAAGGGAACACGAAGAGGAGAATAGAGCTAACAGGTTGCACGGTCCGCCCTTTAATTTTTCCTTCTTCGTGTCCTTCGTGCCTTCGTGGTGAATAAACTGTTGAGATCAAGCAGAACTCCGGCGGAACTTGAAATAAACACCAGTTCGTTTCTGCTCTGTAAACGACTTGACATCAATATGTTACATAATATGAGAAAAATTTTCTTGTTGAGAAAACAAGAAAATGACGGATAGTGGTACGAATTTGCACGAATAAGAAAAGAAAGGCGATAGATAGATCTATGCGCGCTATACGTTGAAAAAACCAACAGCGCTATCCTTGCAGAGAATTCGGGACATCGCGATGCAATATCCTGTTCTCCATTTCTTGTTTTTCATTCGTGTCCATTCGTGGTTCAAGTATTGTTCGTTTTGATTTTCTTCCTGTCGATGGATACCCAGCATGTTCTGGTTCAATACCGAAAAGCAAGGTCAAGACTCACAAGAACAAAAATGTTTGAATGAAAGGGGGTGCTCGCCCCTGTTTCTTTAGGGAGGGCCTAAATCTACATCATTTACGCGGGTGTTTCAAGTCGTAAATACAAAAAAACACGCCCCAAAGGGCGTGTATGTAAAGAATCACTACATTTTCTTGGAGAACGGTGTCAGTCCAAATACTTCAAAAGCTTATCGGCCAGTTGGCTCACCACAGCGGGATCCTTGTAGGAACCCTGATCCAGCCGTTCGCGGGCTGCTTCTACGCGGTCAGCACGGATATCGGTCTGGGTACTCGCGGCCTGAACCAACCGTGAAACCTCGACAGCCGCTTGGGCCTCTGAACTGATGCTTACGTTGTCTTCTGCTGATGAACTGCCCGGCGTACCGGAAACATTCTGGGAATTTTGTTCCCGTTCGGTACGCACTTTGGCCGGCCCACCAGACTTGGGCTCTGGTACGCCCCCAAGTCCTTGTATACCAACCATTTTACACGCTCCTCAGGCCACGCCTGCGTTCTACTTTTCCAACTCTCTGCTTAGTTCATCGGCAATAATACCCCAGACTTTAGCGAGAATCCAGAAAATATTGAAAAAACCCCATCTCATTCAGCGATGTTCCATTTTGGGTAGGATAAGGATTCTGACCAAATTAAAATAGTCACGTTTTCAGGCGTGCGGGGCCTTGATGCAAGAAAGCGTTGTGCGAGATTATTATCAATCCGTGCCTGGAGTATTCAGGGTTCGGCCTGAAAGGCCTTAACAGGTTAGCCCAGGGCAAGGCCCTGGGAAGAAAGCACACCACAAAGAAAGCCCTGAAAGGGCGTAATAGCAGCGCATCACGACCACTGTGCCGCTTGGTGTGTAATGGGCATTCTACAACCCAGAGCGTTGCCCTGGGCTAACCTGGTTTGCCCCTTCGGGGTGATATCGCTTCGAAAGTACGCGGGCGAACTGGTTATACCTCAAACGAACTTGGCAAAGTGATTTCGATCAAATCTCTAAGGGGTGATGCAACGTATTTTCGTGACTTTTACGAAGGGACGAGAAATCAGGATCTTAGCACTCGCTGCAACTGGCGCCGTATTGGAAACAGGAGAAACATCGATGGTGTCGCAACATAACCCGGGCGGTCATGGCGGCGCTTAATGTCTCTCCGAGATCATAGTCTTCGTCGTCGTCCACCAGTGTGCAGGCATAGACCCCCATCCGCTCATTTCGTTTTACGACCATCTTGCTGAAGCTGCACATGAAGTCGCCCCGGCTGGCCTCGCTCTGGTATTGGGTCATGCAGTTTGCGGTGATGTGGGGCACGCCAGCCGGATGGGAACTGGGTCCGAAAAAGTCGGGAAAGGCCACCATGTTCAGGTCTTCGGGCAGGTCTGCGGCGCGAAAATGTTGACGAAAGGCCCCTTCCACAGCGTTTCGGTCTTCGTCCGGTTCCATGTGACGGGCTATCGACACGCTGAAGCCTGCATCGTGCAACTGCGCCAGGGTATCCAGCGCCAGGGCAAAATTTCCCTTTCCGCGCCCTGCGTCATGACGCTCCGGGTCGGGCACATCCAGGCTGACCCGAAATCGCAACGGGTGGGCCGTATCGCGTAGTTCCAGCAGTCGCTCCCATCGCTTCGTTACGGGTTTCGTGCCATTCGTCAGCACCATGCAAGGCCGTCGCGCCAATCCGTAGCGAAGAATATCGAAAATATCCTTGTTGATAAAGGGTTCGCCGCCGGTAAAGGAGAACTGCTCCAGGCCCAGATTGAGGGCTTCGTCCATAAAAGGCCGGACATCCTCAAAGGTAACCTGTTCCAGACGATGCTCGCCCGGTGCCGAGCCTTCCAGGCAAAAAGGACAGGCGAGATTGCAGGCCGTACCGGTGTGAAACCACAATTCACGGAGTGTCCGAGGCTGAATATAGCCCCGAGGCACGCCCTCGGGCGTCTGCAGCCAGTCGGGATGGTCCAGGTGATAATAAGTTTTTTCTGTGGCATTCGCCATGGATGGAGCCTCTTCACGGGTTCTTGGGGTGGATTGGTCAACGGTGTGGCAGTATAATTCACGGGGGATGACAATGTTGAGTCAGTAACCCCAAAGAAAATCGTAAACGTCCACCGTAGGCAGGCGTGCGGTCTTTCCAGTCCGCAACGAAGGCAGCGCTATACCCGCAACGACCACGCGTGCTTTTCCATGCCGAATAGGTATAGGTTGACGCGGCGTGTTCCTTGTGGCGGGTAAGAAAACCCGCCCTCCTATACCCGGTGAATGTTTAGTAACAATCATGCCTTGGAGAAGTTTAACGATGAAAATATGTATGGCGGGCGCGTTGGGCCGAATGGGCCGTCGCATCCTGGAAATGGCCGTGGCTGCGGAAGACACCTCCATTGGAAGCGCTTTTGACACGCCCGAACGGGGAGGAACAACGTGGGAAGTGGGCGCGGAATCGGATCAGCCCCAGACCCTCACGATCAGCGCCAACGCGGCGGAGGCCGTTGCCTTGGCGGACGTCATGATTGATTTCACCTACGCGGGTGTCTGCCTCGACAACGTGCGTGCGGCGACGGCGGCAGGGGTGCCCTCCGTCATTGGTACAACGGGACTCACCGATACCCAGATGGACGAACTCAGGACCATGGCGGAAAAGCTCCCCATCGTCTATGCGCCGAACATGAGCCGGGGCGTAAACCTGCTCTTTTATCTGACCACGGTGGCGGCGGAAAAACTGGGCCTGGACTACAATTGCGAGGTGCTGGAAATGCACCACAACCTGAAGAAGGACGCGCCGAGCGGCACAGCGGTTCGTCTGGCGGAAAACGCGGCGGGCGCTTTGGGCCTGGACTACGGCGAGCACGTGACCCACGGGCGTGAAGGCCTCATTGGCGAGCGTCCCAAGCGGGAAATCGGTATTCATTCCATGCGGGGTGGCGATGTCATTGGCGATCACACGGTATTCTTTGTGGGACAGGGGGAGCGCATCGAGCTTTCCCACCGTTCCTCAACGCGGGACCACTACGCCAACGGCGCACTGACGGCGGCACGATTTGCCCTGAACGCCAAGCCTGGTTTTTACGATATGCAGGACGTGCTCGGATTGCGATAGACGTGAGCCGATCGCGAAAAAACAACGGAGATTTCATTCCATGAAGCACCTATTCCTCACTCCCATTCTGTTGACCCTCATCTGCCTTCCCGCACTGGCGGCTTCAGACCCCTCTGTGCTTACGGGTGACACCCAGCTCTTGTGGCCTCAGGGCACAACGCCCGGGGCCATCGGTACGGGCATTGGCCATGAGCCATCCCTGACCGTCTATTTGCCCCCGAAAAACAAAGCGACCGGCACGGCCATCGTCGTGTGTCCCGGCGGCGGCTACGGTGGGTTGGCACTGGATCATGAGGGAGAGCAGATTGGGCAATGGCTTATTAAGGAAGGCATCGCCGCTTTCGTGCTCCAATACCGCCACGCTCCAAATTACGGCCATCCCATTCCCCTGATGGATGCCCAGCGTGCCGTGCGCACGGTTCGAGCGGGCGCTTCCCAATGGGGGATCAAGACGGATCGCATCGGTATACTCGGCTTCTCGGCTGGGGGACACCTTACGGCCAGCACGGGCGTTCTCCACACGGGTGAGCAACCCGATGCCACGGACCCCATCGACCGTGTGTCGGCCCGTCCCGATTTCATGGTGCTGCTCTATCCCGTCATCACCATGCAGGACGATTTTACCCACAAGGGTTCGCGGAAGAACCTGTTGGGTGCCACGCCCGACCCGAAACTCGTTGAACGCTATTCGTTGGAGCGTCAGGTCAACGCATCGACCCCGCCCGCCTTCTTCGCGCACACCACCGATGACCAGGCGGTGCCGGTGGAAAACAGCATCCAGCTTTATTTAGCGATTCACAAGCAGGGCCTCCCGGTGGAAATGCACGTCTACGAAAAAGGACGCCACGGTCTGGGGTTGGGCGGAGGAGACGCTGCCTTTGCCACCTGGCCCGCCCACTGTATCGACTGGCTACGTGTGCGGGGCCTGCTCGACTGAGGGATAATTTCCCTCTTCGTGCTTCCGCTGGCACGTCCGACGTTGCTCCATGCTATACTGCTGTCGATGAAGCATTGGAGCACCATAGCCCCTTCAGTTTTTGGCGGCAATGATGGCTGAAGCAGGTTCCGAGACCGGGATGGAACGGCGTCGTTCGGTTCGAGCGCCCGTCTCCCGCCCCGTGCTATTTGCTGGTGCGAAGGGTTCCGGGATGCTGCGCCGGGGGCAGGCGGCGGACATCAGTGCGGGGGGTATTCTCATTCACACCACCCAGCCGGAGTTGGCAGGGCGTCATCTGGATCTGGAACTCCATCCCGAGGAAGGCGTGGAGGCGGGCGATGTAATCATGGTCAAGGGGGAAGTGGCCCGGGTCGATCCTTTGGGTGGCGGCGAATACGCCATGGGCGTTCGCTTCTTGCAGAAGGTGCCCGCGACGGAAAACACCGGAGCACGAATGCGGCCCGCGACGGAAAAAGAATCTAAGAAGCTGGCGGGGGCTATACAGCGCCAGTTGGACGCCATGCAACCTGCCGCCCGCCTCGAAGTGAGCGGTGCCGCGAAGAAGGCAGCGGCAACGTCAGCGGCAAAAAAGACTTCGCCCGCGAAAGCAAAGTCCGTCAAGCCCCGTCGTTCCTGGCGTACCTTTGCGATGCTGTTGCTCCTCTTGCTGCTTCTGCCCCCTGTCCTTGCGGTCCTTTTTCTGGGCGGGAAATGGGGCTTGGAGCGGTTTCGCTCGACATCGCCGCGCCCGGTGCCCGCCAGGCCGACCGAGACCCCGCCTCCCCAGTCTTCCCGGGAAACAACGCTCAACCGCCTGGATCAACGTTTGGCGCAGATCGAATCGGATGCCCCTGCCTATTATCTCAACCGGGGCAGTTACCTGCTCACGCAGGGCAAGCATGTCGCGGCGGCCCAGGCATTCAAGGCCGCGCAGAAGGCACCGAAACTCACGCCCGTCGAGCGTTTTGTGGCCCAGTTGGGCGAGGCCCAGGCCCTGGCCAGCGACGGCAGGACCGACGAAGCGATTGCGATCCTGGAAGTCCCCTTTGCCGAGCTGGATGCTGTGTCGGAACCCTGGCACGCCTTAAAGGCGACCTTTCTGGAGGGACTCTACAACCAGCCCGAATCGCCCGCGTCACGCATGCCGCTGGTGAATGCCTTTACCTTTCGTGCCCACACGCCCGTTGACGGGCAGGGTGGTCCCGCGCCCGAGGGCGATTTACAGCTTGAGGTGGATACCAACCGCCACTTGCTGACCGTGCTCGAAAACAACACCATCAAGGCGGTCTACCCTGTGGGCCTCGGCCTGGACGGTCAAACCCCGCTGGGTCTTTTCAGCATAACCAACAAGATCGAGAATCCCGACTGGTACAACCGGGGATCCGTGGTGAAAGCGGGGGATCCGGCCAATCAACTCGGCTCCCGATGGCTCGGTCTCTCCGATGAAAAAGGCCCCACGCCCCTGGGCATACACGGCACGGAGGATGACAACTCAATTGGCTCGAACCTGAGCAGGGGTTGTATCCGCATGCGCCCCGCCGATGTGGAAGAGTTGTTTAGCCTCGTGGATGTGGGCACCCCGGTGCGCATTCGGGCGTTGTAGGGACGGACCCGCGCCCGCGACCTTGCCCGACAAAAGAACACTCGCGGGCGAACAGAAAGACGGGGGTAGGGATATAGCCGCAGGTGCGCGAGGCCTGTCCCGGTGGGTTTTGGGAGGGTGTCGTCTTGGCTGGCAACACGCCATTCCACCAGAGTCACCGGGACATGCCCCCGCATTATCGTGGTCCTCGTTTCCTGGGTCGTATTGGCTTGCCCCACCGCGATGCTGTCTTGCCAACGTCCTTTTGCGGGGGTACGTCCCTGAGGTTCGCCGATGTGGAAGAGTGGTTTGTCCTTGCCATCCGCACCCGCCGCCCGATAGCATGGTGCTATGGATATTCGATCATACATCCAGCGGGCGAAAGCCTCCTTTGAACGGGGCAAGCAATTCATTCGTCACGACATCTGGCACATCGGCAAGCCGGGGGAGACCATCCCGGCGGGCTTCTTCATCAAGCAGTTGCGGGTGGGGATTCTTCTGGTCAAGGGTATTATGGAGGAGACGTTGCTGCTCCGTGCTTCGGCGCTTACCTTTACGACCTTGCTATTCATGGTGCCCTTTCTCGTCTTCATGTTCTCTTTCATTCAGACCTTCCACTTGGGCGACCAAGTCTACGACAAAATTTCCGGGTGGGTTGACCAGCGTATTGAGCAGGTGGTGGATGTCGTCCGAGGCTCTCCCGAAGATCAGAGTTCCGGCGAGAAGGGCATTCCCGATGGCAGCGCTGACGAAGGAGAAGGAAGCAACGAGGAAGACCATACGGAAGTTGCCGAGGCATCGCCAACCACCGAACAGAAAGTTCCAGGAAAAATCCCTCCCGACGCGGGTTCCACGGATGCCGACAGAAAATTGGCCGATGACATTATGCGCACCCTGCTTCCCTCCTTCTCGAAGGAAAGCAACGAGGAAGAGCTAGCGGATCCGGTAGCCTTCATCATCGGGTTGGTGGAGGACAAGGCGACGGATATGAGAACACTGGGGCTGACGGGTCTCATGTATGTTCTCATTACGGTTTTGGGACTCATGCGCAATGTGGAGTGGTCCTTTAACAAGATTTGGGGCGTTGCGGAGACCCGAAATCTGCTGCGTTCACTGAGTGACTACCTCATGATTACCCTGTTGTTGCCCATCGTGGCCGCAGGCATGCTCGGTATTACCGCCGCGTTGACAACCAACGAAACACTGGGAAATCTCTCCATCGTGCTTCGGGGCAGTCAGGTGCTCATCATTTCCTTGACCTTTGCCCTGCTCTACTATCTTGTACCCAACACGACCGTCCGCGTGCGCTGCGCACTTATTGGCGGGTTGGTGGCGGGCATTGCCTGGACCTTGACGGCCTGGGCCTATGTGACTTTCAATGTGGGCCTCGCCAAATATACTTTCTTTTTCTCGACATTAGCCCTGTTTCCCATGCTGCTTGCGTGGATCTATTTGAGTTGGCTTATTCTGCTTTTTGGAGCGTTGGTCACCTTTGCCTACCAGAACGAAAAAACCTTTGCATTGGAGCGCCTCGCCAGCAAGGCGAGTTATGCCTATCGCGAAGCGGTCGCTGTGCGGCTCATGGTGGAAATGGCACGGCGTTTTTCTGATAGCCAGTCGGCCTTCAGTGTGGGAGAGTTGGCCGAAGCCTGGAATGTGCCATCGCGGCTGATTCATGAGGCCTTGGATATCCTGGTGGAGGCCAAACTGGTGACGGTTTGCTCGACGGAGCCAGCCACCTACCAGCCGAGCCGGGCCACGGACAAAATACAAATTTGCGATGTGGTGCGCGCCCTTCGCGAGCATGGTGAAGACCCGTCGGAGCTGCGGGACGAGGCGACCTACCGCACGCTTTATGAAAGGCTGGGGCGACCGGATATTACCTGCTTGAACGCGACCGTGGCCGACGTTGTAGGCGAGGAGTCTAGCGTGGCAGGGGCGTGATCGAAAAACAGATTTACCACAGAAAAGAATAGCCGCAAAAGAACGCAGAGAACACAAAGAGTTCTTTTTCTTTGTGCTCCTTGCGTTCTTTTGCGGCTGAAAAATTTGGTTTCGGCCAAAGGCCGCGCTAAATGTTTCGTGACCAAGAAAAATATCTGCGATGCCCATAGTCGTGTTGACTTGTAGTTACAATTGTCCCGTCGGTGGGTAAGGAACGAAGATCATGCTGTTGGACGGAAAGAACGCTATTGTCACCGGGGCGGGCCGGGGCATTGGTCGTGCTATTGCCGAGGCCTTCGCCGAGCAGGGCTGCAACATCGCCGCGCTGGCCCGGAGCCAGGGCGAAATCGACGAAACCATTGAAAGTGTCTGGCGGCTTGGCCGAGGCGGCGTGGCAGTTTCCTGTGACGTGGCCCGAGCAGATTCCGTGATCCAAGCCTTCAGGGAGGCGGAGGAAAAGCTAGGGACCATCGATATCCTGGTGAACAACGCAGGATTGGCCTGTTTCAAGCCCTTTGCGGAACTGAGCCTTGCCGATTGGGAAGAGACAATGGCGGTGAATCTTACGGGGACTTTTCTCTGCACCCAGGCCGTCTTGCCCGGTATGATGAAGCGGCGTTCGGGGAAGATCATCAATATCTCCAGCGTTTCGGGACTCAAGCCCATCGCGGAACAAAGCGCCTATTGCGCGGCCAAGCACGGGGTTAATGGGCTGACCAAGGCCCTGGCCCTGGAGCTTCAACCCCATGGCATAGGCGTTCATGCGATTTGCCCCGGCGGTGTGGTGACGCGCCTTTCGGAGGAAGCCATGCCCGAGCGCGACAAGTCGGGCTGGATGTTGCCGGAGGACATCGCCCACACCGCCCTTTTTCTGGCAACCCAGCATCCCCGCGCCACGACGGATATTATTCACATCCGCCGCTTTGATAGCAGTCCGCTTTGATGGGGATGCGCTCTCAAACTTCGATTTCCTCTTTGCGTCTTTGCGCCTTTGCGTGCAATCCTTTTTTGTTTGGCACGCAAAGGCGCAAAGACGCAAAGAAAAAAAAGGAATCTTTCACCACGACACGAGGAGGAGGTCGGGTTTTCTTACCCGACACAAGGCCCGCGTTGAATCCGCCAAGCTCCGCAGGTGATGCAAGCGTGCCCAGCCGTCTGCGCTGGCATCACGCGGCCTTTGTTGCGGACTGGAAAGTCCTCCCTCCTGCCCACCGAAGGCTCCCCCATGACCTACCGTAGCGCCGAAGCCACCAAGGGCACCTTGCCGCCGCCTGTACATCTGGAGGGGATGGTCAAGCGAATTGTTTTCGAAAGCGCGGACACGGGCTTTATGGTGGCCCGCCTCGAAGTCGAGGGCGAAACGGAGCTTGTTACCTTTGTGGGAAACTTGCTGGCCGTTTCCGAGGGGGAAACCGTGCGGCTTACGGGGCAGTGGGTGGAGGATAAAAAATTTGGCCGCCAGCTTCGGGTGGCCACCTTTGAGTCGGTGGTGCCTTCGACGGTGGCGGGCATCGAGAAATATCTTGCCTCCGGTTTGATTGAGGGAATTGGTCCGACCTACGCCAAACGTCTCGTGGAAACCTTCGGGGCCGAAACCCTCCGCGTTATCGACGAAGAGCCGCACCGACTGCGCAAGGTGCCGGGCATCGGAAAAAAAAGAGCCGCCCAGATTCGCGAAGGCTGGGCTTCCCAGCGTGCGGTCCAGTCCATCATGATCTTCCTGCAGGGGCACGGTATAACCGCTTCCCAGGCGGTGAAAATTTACCAACAGTATGGCGATGGGGCCATGGCGGTCTTGCGGGCCAACCCCTACCAAATTGCAGATGATATTTCGGGCATCTCTTTCAAAGGAGCCGACAAGATCGCCATGGAGATGGGCATCGCCAAGGATGCCGACGCACGGTTGGAGGCGGGCGTAGCCCATGTGCTCCGCGAGTCTACCATCCACGGCCATCTTTACCTGCCGGTGGAGGAGTTGCTGGAGGAATCGGTGCGGCTCCTCGACATCGCGAAGGATGCCATGGTGAATGCGCTGGCCCGCGCCATTTTCAGCGGGAAGATCATCCGTGATGGCGATGCCTGCTACACGCCCAAGGCCCACCAGGCGGAAACGGGCACCGCCGACTATCTTAAGCGCCTCATCAGCACGCCCTCGGAGAGTATCGAGATTCTCAGCATGGACAACGCCCTGAAGTGGGTGCAGAAGAAGTTGTCTATTTCTTTGGCCGAGGAACAGCAGGAGGCCGTCCGCCAGGGACTTCGCTCCAAGGTGATGGTGATTACCGGCGGACCAGGCACGGGCAAAACCACCGTCATCAACAGTCTGCTTTCTATCCTCGATAAAAAGAACGTGTCCTATCTGCTGGCCGCGCCCACGGGCCGGGCGGCCAAGCGAATGGAGGAGGCCACGGACCGCGAGGCCCGGACCATCCATCGTTTGCTGGAATTCAGTCCGAAGTTTGGCGGCTTTTCTCGGGACGAAAACGATCCTCTGCTCACCGACCTGGTCATCATTGACGAGGCCTCCATGCTGGATATGCAGTTGATGTATTCGCTGGTGAAGGCCCTGCCCCCTTTTGGACGCCTGATTCTCGTGGGCGACATTGACCAGTTGCCGTCCGTGGGCGCGGGCAACGTCCTTATGGATGTCATCACCAGCCAGGTGGTGCCCGTGGTGCGCTTGGAGACTATTTTTCGCCAGTCAGAGCAAAGCGGCATCGTGCTTAATGCCCACCGAATCAACACGGGCCAACATCCGAAGTTCAACGCCGAGGACTTCTTCATCATTGACCGGCCCGTGCCCGAGCGTGCGCTTGAGACTATCGTGGAGGTCGTGTGCAATCGGCTTCCCAAGAAGTTCGGCCTGGACCCCATCCGTGACATTCAGGTGCTCAGTCCCATGCGGCGCGGGGAGACAGGCATGCTGCGAATCAACGAAGCCCTCCAAGCCGCCATGAATCCCGACGGCAAGGCCATCGCCAAGCGCGATCTGCGTCAGGGCGACAAGGTCATGCAGTTGCGCAACAACTACGAGCTGGATGTGTACAACGGCGACGTGGGCGTGATCAGCCGGGTGGATGAGGTGATGAAGGAGGTGGAGGTGGCCTATGACGGCGAACGGCGCGTCCTCTACGGTTTCGACGAGCTGGATGATTTGGGCCTTGCCTACGCCATGACCGTGCATAAGTCGCAGGGGAGCGAATACCCCGCCGTGGTCATCCCCATGCTCAGCCAGCACTACATGATGCTCCAGCGCAACGTGCTCTACACGGCGATTACACGGGGCAAGCGCCTGGTGGTCCTCGTCGGCGACGAAAAGGCCATCAACATGGCGGTGAACAACTGCCGTATTAGCCGACGGAATACGTTGCTGGCGGAGCGATTGCGCAACGAGCGGTAGGGGCAGGGCACCGAAAGGGACGCATAGGATGACGGAAATGCTATTCGAATGGGACGAAGATAAGGCCCGAGCAAACGAAGCCAAGCACGGGGTGCCTTTTCACGAAGCAAAGACCGTCTTCAATGACCCATTCGCGATGACAATTGCCGATCCAGACCACTCGCGGTCGGAGTTTCGTTGGCTCGATATCGGTTTCTCCGTACGAGAGCGGATCCTTGTAGTGTGGTACACTGAAAGAGGCGGTCGAGTACGGATCATCGGCTGCCGCAGAGCAACCCGCGCAGAACGGAGGGCGTATCAGAGTGAATCAAACGATAGCGTTTTCGAGATGAGAGAAGAATACGATTTCTCCAATGCCGAGCGCGGTAAGCACTATCGGGCGTATCGTGAAGGTCACGCAGTTCGCGTGACGAAATCAGACGGCACGGTAGAAGCGTGTTATTTCACGCTTGAAGAGGGGGCGGTGATGCTTGATCCCGACCTGAAATCCCGGTTTCCAGACTCGGAGTCTGTCAACAGGGCGTTGCGTCGGCTTTCGGCCAATGGCAGCCAGGCATAAAGAGGAGAAACCATGGGAAAGCTCAAGCCTGTAACGCCCGGCGAATTGTTGCGTGAAGAATTCCTGCTCCCCATGGGACTGTCGCAGTACCGTCTGGCCAAGGAGATTGGCGTGCCCGCCCAGCGAATCAGTGAAATCGTGGCCGAGAAACGGGCCATAACAGCAGATACGGATCTGCGCTTGTGCCGTTTTTTTGGCCTTTCGAATGGCTACTGGCTGCGGGCTCAAGTCGCCCACGACACGGAGGTGGCTGGCGAAGTCCTCGCCAAGACCCTGGCGAAGATCACACCCTACAGCGCGGCCTGAGTCTATGGCAGGGCACCCGGTTTGACAGCGAGGGGTGGCCTAACCCAAGACTTCCTGATTCCGACAGAGCTTTGGGGTGATTTTCAGGGGAATGGGATTGGCACCATTGGTGACTGTCAGGATACTGCCTTTTATGAAGAAGAGCCAAGGGTGCCACCCGATCGTGTACTCACGTTCGGGTGCCTTGCGTGAAAAAACGCTCAACCAATGGTTTCCGCAGTACAGTAGGTTTTTCATCTTTCATTGGGGAAAGACTTGTCACCATGCGCCACAATTGAAGGGACAAAGCCTATTGCGACAGTACGCGGAAGTAGACAGGCTTTAAGGCCCAGGGCACCCGATGCCGAGCTACGGGATCGGGTGCCACACCGGAGCTTCTTTTTGGTCTTGTATTGCTGCTTTCCAGAGTAAGGCTTAGCGAGGATTCGTAGTCGGTAAGCGACTGAAATACCCTTACTCACCCTCCATCACATAGTCCAGCACATAGGAGTGGGGCGCTTCCTTGCGGTGGGCATTGAGGGCGGGCGAATAGGCCTCCACGTGAATCTTGTTGTCCGCCGGTACGAAGCGCATGGTCTGGAGCCATCCATCGCCGCCGTTGGCTTCGCCCTGATAATCGCACAGGAGTTCGATTACCGGCTTGCCCGCGTCGTTGGTGCTGACCTGGTGATGGACACCAAGGACGTGTCCGCAGACGACCAGGAAGACGTTGGGCTGCTTTCGGACGAATTTGTCCCACAGTGTTTCACCATCGCATCCGTCGAAGCCATAGGTGCCGCCCTTGCCCCGGCCATCGGGGCGGAGGTAGTAGTGGGTGGCGACAATGACCCGGCGTTCGGGATGCTTCGCGATGACCTCCCCAGCCCAGGCGAGCATGGCATCATCGGGAGCGAAGGCGAAGCTCAGCACCATGAACTTGAGGCCATCCTGCTCGAAGAACGCGAAGTTACAGGCGTTGTCCTCGCCCATATGCCCGCCGTACCAGGGGTACTTCGTGAATCGGCTTGGCGGGAAGTACTTGTTGTACAGGGTGGTGCTGCGTGTCAGTCCTTTTTCGTTCTTGTCCAGATCGTGATTGCCGGGCACGACACTATAGGGCACGTGGCCATCCAGAATCCGCTGGGCCGCGTCGGCTACCTTCCATTCATCCTCCACCGCAGCGTTTTGGACGATATCTCCCAGATGGATCGCGAATTTGATGTTCCGGGCGTCGGCGTTGTCCCGAATCCAGCGGGTCTGGGTCATGTACGTCTCGGGGTACTTCTCCGAATAGTTCTGCGTGTCTGGCACGAGCACGACCTCGAAGGGCTTGGCCGGTGCCGCGTGGGCCATGCCAACGGCGAGAAGAATAGCAGCCAGAAGGTACGAAGCAATTCGAGATCTAATCATTACACAGGGTTCCTTGTCTTGGTCGAATCATGGGTATAGCGGTTTGATATGCCGCCATTGTAGCACGCCGCAGGGACGGCATCGCGAAGATCGCAGGAGTGCCTTACGCTGGAAAAGCCGCGCTAAAAGGTCCACGTCATTCCCGCGAACGCGGGAATCCAGTGCGTTTCGGCGGTTTGTGCGTTCGCGTTCCTGGATCCCCGCGTTCGCGAGGATGACAGTCTTGGTTGCGCCGCCGCCATCTTAGCTTCACCATTCGCGATCATGCTACACTGCGGCCTTGGCCGCAGGGAGAGAAACGGGACACACCGATTGCATGTCGATTGAATTGATTTTGCAGCGCCTGTCATTTGGCGGACCTATGGATCCGCTGTTGGTGCTGAGCGTAGTTTTGGTCGTGGGTTTAACCGGGGGGAGAATCGCTCAGTTTTTTCGGATTCCCTCCATTACGGGCAATATTTTAGCAGGGATTATCGTTGGGCCCGCCTGTCTGGATTTCTTCCACGGAACGAACGTGGTGGCCGCGCTCGAACCCCTTTCCAGTTTTGCAATGGGGTTGATTACCGTCGTGGTGGGCAGTCAGTTGTCCTACCAGAGCATTCATAACGCCCTGCGCCGCATCATTACTATTGCCCTCTGTGAAGTTGGGGGGGCCGTCATCTTTGTGACACTGGCATCGAGGTTGGTGGGGGCGGACTGGCCCACGGCGTTTGTTCTCGGCTGCATTGCGGCGGCGACCGCGCCGGCGACGACGATTGCGCTAGTTCGGGAGACGCGGTCAAAGGGGACTTTCGTGAAGACCTTGCTGGCCGTGGTGGCGCTGGACAATATGCTGTGCATCATGCTCTTCGCCTTTTCCAGCGCCCTCATGGCGGACATCTACGGGAGTGGAACCGGCTCGCTGAGTTATGCGCTCGTTCATACCGCCTACCAGTTTTGCGGTGCCTTTGTGTTGGGCATAGGTCTTGGCATGGTCACCGAGCGGCTTGTTCACCGACAGCATGTGCATGACTTCAGTGCGGTGTTTATTGCCATCTTGCTCAGCGTTGGCCTGTCTTCTTACTTTGACCTGAGCTACCTCATGACGAGCCTGTTTTTTGGCGTCTACCTCGGCAATGCTTCGCCGGAGGCCACCCGTCAGACGCGAACGCTGGAGCCCATCGAACTATTATTGTTTATCTGTTTCTTTACCTTGGCCGGCATCTCGCTCCACTTGGATACCATTGCGGAGGCTGGGGCATTGTGCGCGGTGTACTTGGTGGCGCGATTCCTGGGCAAATATCTGGGGGCCAGCCTGGGAGGAATCCTGGCACGCTCCTCCCGCCGTATCTGGAGCAACGCGGGGTTGGGCCTGGTGCCCCAGGCGGGTGTGGCTATTGGCTTGGTCTTCGTTTTGAACAACGAGCCAAGAATTCCCGAGCATGTCTCCGCGCTGGTCACCACCCTGGTGTTGGGCGCGGTGACGGTGAACGAAATTATCGGTCCCCTCTTCACCCGCCTGGCCCTGCAGCGCGCTCAGGAGGTGAACAAAGACCGACGCCGTCTTATCGAGTTCTTGCAGGAAGAATTTATTCTGGTGGGGCTGCACGGGGAAGACAAGTGGGAGGTGCTGCGCAAGCTGACCGACTTTTACCTGCGGACGCACCGCGTTCCCGCAGCGGATCATGCCTTGCTCTACGATACGATTGAAGAGCGGGAGCGGGAACTCACGACAGCGGTGGGGAACGGGGCCGCCATACCCCATGGACGGGTTCAGCACGGCAGCGGCATACGCGGGGTTCTGGGGATCTGTCGTGAAGGCGTTGACTTTGATGCCTATGACGGCGAGCCCGTTCGCATTCTCATGCTGGTCGTTACGCCCGAGGGCTACGACAAAGAACACTTGGAAGTCATGGCGAGTTTGGCCCAAATGATTTCCGACGAGCAGTTGCGCACCCGGCTCGTGGCCGCGATCAATGCCAATGATGCCTGGGAGGTAATCGAAGGTGAAGAGGCGCGGAACTACAACTACTTTCTGGAGGAAGATGGGGCAGAAAGGGGTTAGGCGGGAATACTGGTTTGGGACTTTTGGCAAGATAACCTACCCAAGCGGCATTCCTTCAGAAGAAATTGATCGCCAGATTTACTTGGGATCGCACCATGCTTTTTTTGTGAGTCCCGGCACAAAACTTAGTTCGGTCTTTGGGCAACTCAGGCTTTGTCGGGTACACTGTAGCAACGGCGAGTTGGGTCGGTTCGCCGATTTATCGCGTTATCGCAGGATGGCAGAATTGGGAAACAAGGAGTGAATTTGTGCTTCGATTGAGCGTTGGCATTTTTGGTGCGCTTTTCTATGTTATTTTTGTCACCATAGGCAGTGCGCAGGAGATTACGCCCACGACACAAGAGGTCTATGGCGGGCGGATTAATTGGATCGAATCGGTTGCGGTGGGAAGCATCGAAACGGCCGTTTCCGCCTATAGTTCCTATACCTTCGTGTCCACCGAGAGTGCGAATTCGTTGTTTTTCACCTTTGTGGACTTTACTGAGGAGACACCCGCGCCTGCGGCCTTTCAAGCGATACCCGATCTCGACAGCGAAGGCGGCTTCGGCTCGATTTCTCGGTTTGCCGTGGATCCCGCATCGCTGACGGCCTTTTTCGCACACCAGTCTGGTCTCTGGAGCGCCGGATTGGCGGAGAACTCATTGAGGCAGCTGGCGGTGGAGTCGGTTTCACAGAGCCTGCTCGTGAAAGAGGGTCGACTTTTTTATGTGCTTGACAGTAAGCTCGTTTTTGGAGACATCGCTCCAGACACCGGCGTATTCACCGAGGACGCTGCTTCGCCAGCAACGCTGCCCCAACCGGGTGCCGCTACCGTGGCCTGTAGTCCCGTGGATGGGCACCTCTATGTTTATCAGCGTGATAGCCAGATTTTGCGTTCCTCCGTGCCTGCGGATGCTATCACGGACAGTACCACCTTTACGGTGATTGGATTGCCGATCACGAAGCAGGCTGGGGATTGGGCATCTTTCACGCTGGGGCCTGATGGGCGGTTATTTCTGGGTGCCGCACTATCGAAGACCGTGGCCTACACCGACAACGATGACGATACGGGCTGGGTCGTGGTCGATACGGGTGTTGCCGGTATCGGGGGCGGAAACCTGGAAACAAGCGGTACGACCGACGCGTATGATGTTTTTTTTGGTACGGCGGCCAGTAATGCCAAAGGCGCGGCGGGAAGTTGGGGATCCATGCCCCGTGGCGGGACCTTTGAAACCCATCCCAACGATGGCGCGGTTCGGCGCGATGCCCAGAATCCCGATATGATCTATCTCACCACAGACCAGGGTATTGGCTTCTCGGAAGACCGGGGTGCCAATATTCGCGAGATCAATGCGGGTGTGGAGGCCGTTCAGGTAAACGATATCGATATGGCCCTCGACAAGAACGTGGGCTGGGCGGCATCTAAATCAGGTGTGCGGCGGGTAACGAACTACCTCAGCGCCCCGGTTTGGTCGGGGGCGCTTTTCCCCCAAGGCGATGGCTCGCCCTATTATGCGGTGGCCGTCGATCATTTCGATGGGACGCAGAACACGGCCTATGCAGGCAATGTTCGTGTTTATAAGACCACCGATGGCGGCGCGGCTTGGGTGCGACAGTTGTCTGCGGAAGAAGCGCCGGTAAATCTTCCGAGTGCAACGGTGGGTGCCCTCGCGACCAGCACAACCCGTGATGGACTCGTGGCTGCCGGATTCTACGATGCCCGTGATGAGGCCCATGGGGCGCTGTATTTGAGCCTGGATGGCGGGGATACCTGGGCGGAAATCGTTCTTGAAGCGGGTGGTGTTGATGTCTATGCCCTGCTCTTTATTGAGGAGCCCGCCGGGGAGACTCTCTACGTGGGTGTCGGCTACAGCGCAGACAATCCCTCTGGCGCCGGTGTATATCGGGTGCGCGTTGACGCTGAAGGCGGGATTTCGGCGGTTCAGGATTTGGCCAACTCCGTGACGATCAACGACCTCGCTGTGGAAAGTGATGGCGGCATCGTGGCCGTAGGCGCGAACGATGCCACGATGTCACCCGCTGTTTTCCACAAAGAGTTGGGGGGAAGTTGGGAAGTGCCCACGACCGATGGCCTTCCCATGATGGAAGTTTCGGCGGTTGCCGTTGGTGTGGACCCATCCAACACCTCTCGGCAAGCACCCTACGTTGCCGTTGGAGAACGTGTTTATGTCCTCGAAGACGGCGCGATAGCGTGGCGTATATACTACAGTTACCCCGCCGGGACGCAGTTGAATGCGCTCTACTGGGACGAGCTAATCGTGGGAAGCGGCACGGGCATCACGGCGCTCGACGTGAGCGCGGAGACGGCAACGTTGACGCTGCTCCGTCCGACGGCGGGTGAGAGCGTGGATGCGGGGAGTAGTTTTGCCATTCAATGGACATCAACCGGCCCGATTGGTGACCAGGTGACCGTTACCTTGCTTCAGGAGCCGACGGATGCCGTATTGCAGGAGTTTACAGTGAGCAATACTGGAGAAACGGCTTGGTCAGTGCCTGGCACCCTGGAAACCGCATCCAGCTATTACTTGCAGCTACGCGACAACAGTGATCCCGCTATTATGACGGTGGGCGAATTGTTCAGCATTCAGGCGGTGGCCGGTGAAGGCGAAGGCGAAGGCGAAGGCGAAGGTGAAGGCGAAGGCGAAGGCGAAGGTGAAGGTGAAGGTGAAGGTGAAGGTGAAGGTGAAGGTGAAGGTGAAGGTGAAGGCGAAGGCGAAGGCGAAGGCGAAGGCGAAGGCGAAGGCGAAGGCGAAGGCGAAGGCGAAGGTGAGGGCGAAGGTGAGGGTGAGGGTGAGGGTGAGGGTGAGGGTGAGGGCGAGGGTGAGGG
>JAJRPE010000062.1 GCA_024280935.1 Candidatus Hydrogenedentota bacterium | reverse complement strand
TACGCCTCATGTCCAAAACAGTTGCTTTCATGTCTAATCCTTCATTTACAGTGTGCATTGTAAGTATGCACTCCAAAAACGAGTCTGTCAACAGCAGAACGGGGGAAGTCGCATCGTCACTGTGTCAAAACGGTTCCACTGACGGTTGCCGAAATGATTTCTGAAAAGGAATCACTTATCGGGCTTCACTTGCTTCCTGCGGGGTTCCTGCAATTACCCAGAAGGAGTCTTTCATCGTCACTTTGTGTGTGTTGATATCGACCCGTAGCACTCGCTTTTCCCACGTTCGGTCACCCCACATACCACCGGAGGCGGGGTGTGTATAGAAGAAGAGGCGTTCCGTCCCCCAGGGGTTTGCGTGTACTTGGCCTTTTCCAAAGGATGCGATCATTTCCCGGCGTTTTTTCCCCTCAAGGCGATCAATGGTGACTCCCGACGGGAGCTGGCCCATGAACCCGACGATTTGTTCCCTGTCCCACTGATACAGTTGTTGCGTCTCTACGGTCCCATCCTCATTAAAGTAAACCGACCATCCATCATACTCCCAATATTCGATATAGGGAGGTACCACGCGGTAGGGTTGCCCAAGTGACGCGAAAACTTCCGACAGGGGCTGGCCTATTTTGACCGCCTGAAATGCGGTTTCGTCATAGTCTGGTGCATAGCGGGTACAAGGTACTTTGAAATACCAGTAGGCATAGCCGACGACACTGCCAATACACAAGGCTGGCAGTACCCAAAATATGCCAATCAGAACAATCCAAAATTTGGTCTTTCTCTTCATGCCACATTGTTCCCCTGCGTTTCATTTTCTTCTATCGTGCCATATTTGTCGGTAACAGAGGCGCGTTTTTGGGTACAGCCCCGCCCGTTCGCGGCCCGATCCCATATCTTGGCAGATTTGTTGGCCACGCAGCGGGATCCGCCATCCAATACGGGCTTGGGCGAGGCAGTCCCCGTCAGGCGATAATATCATGCACCACGTTGCCCTCCACATCGGTCAGGCGGTAGTCCCGGCCCGCGTTTAGGTAGGTCAGTTTTTCGTGGTCGAAGCCGAGCAGGTGCAGCATGCTGGCGTGACGATCATGGACGTGGCCCCGCTTCTCCACCGCCTGATACCCGAATTCATCGGTGGCCCCATGGATGTGCCCGCCCTTTACGCCACCACCCGCCATCCAGCAGGTGAAGCCATAGTGGTTGTGGTCGCGGCCATTTATCTTGCCGGCGTTGGAGCCGGGCTTGGGCAGTTCGACGGTGGGCGTGCGGCCAAACTCACCACTGCATACCACCAGCGTATCTTCCAACATGCCGCGCTGCTTGAGATCTTTCAGTAAAGCGCCGATACCCTGATCGCATTCCTTACCCAAAGCCCCGTGGCGCTTCTCGATGTCGTCATGACTGTCCCAGGGCTGACCCGCGCCGTGCCACAGTTGGATGAAGCGCACGCCGCGTTCCAGGAGGCGGCGCGTAATCAGGCATTGGCGACCATGGATGCCGGGACCATACATCGCCCGAATGTACTCCGGTTCGCGACTTACGTCAAAGGCATCCGTGGCATCCATCTGCATGCGGTAGGCCAGTTCAAAGGACTGCAACCGTGATTCGAGTTCGCTGTCGTTGTTGCGGGCCTGAAGGTGGCGGTGATTCAGTTCACTCAGCAGGTCAAGTTGGGCGCGTTGGGACGGGGTGTTCTGATATTTGTTCTCGATGTGGGCGATGAGCTTTTCGATTTCCGTGTGTTGGGTGTCCACGTAGGTACCCTGATACACGCCCGGCAGAAAGCCTGCCTGCCAGTTTTGCGATTCCTGGATGGGATAGCCCTTGGGACACATGGAAATGAAGCCCGGAAGATTCTGGTTTTCCGTGCCCAGGCCGTAGGTCACCCAGGCACCCACGCTCGGTCGAATCTGACGGGCAAAGCCACAGTTCATCAGCAGCAAGGATGGCTCGTGGTTGGGCACGTCGGCGTACATGGAGCGGACGATGCACATGTCGTCCACCGACTCCGCGATATGGGGGAAGAGGCTGCTGACGGGGATGCCGCTTTCGCCATACTCCTTGAAGGTGAAGGGCGACTTGAAGGCCGCACCCGTGGGGCGTTCGGTGCGGAGATCGGTCATGGGCAGATCGTTGCCGTGATTCTTCGTCAACGCGGGCTTGGGGTCGAAGGAGTCCACATGAGACAAGCCGCCATTGTGGAAAATATGGACGACCCGTTTGGCCTTGCCCTCGAAGTGGGGTGCTTTGGGCGCGGTTGGATTGATGGCACCATAGGCATCGCTGCCGCTGCCCAGCACGGTACTGGCCAGGCCCACCGCCCCAAAGCCCATGCCGGTCCGTTTCAGGAAATCTCGACGGTTAAGGACGAAATCGTCGATGGTTGTTTGATGATGACCCATGGTGTGAAACTCCACATGCGTTCTCGTTCCCACGCTCTGCTTGGGAATGCGTGTATATCGTTTTTTAGGGGTGTTGTTCTCGTGGTATCGGTCAGATACCAACGTATTAAGGGGAGAGAATAGATCGGGCTTTCAGCCCTCTTTCTCTGGTTGACTCTTGACCTGGGGCGATACCCCAGGCTGGTATAAAACGCACCGTTGGTGCTAAACAAGAAGCACATATGACGGCCTCGACAAAAGTTTACGCAAGAGTGATGAATGCTTACGATTATGTAACGCCTCTCGCGCATGGATGGACACTAATCCACAAACATAAACTCATTGGACATCAAGAGCACCTGGGCGTATTTTTCCCAGGGTGTGGCGGGTGGTGGGGGTGCTCCGGCGAATTCGGCCTGGGCCACCCATTCCCGTTTTCCACCTGCGGGCATCTTCGTGGAATTGTCTTCTGCCACGCGAATGCGGGGATGCCACGTAAAGGAATCGGAATTCTGATCGATACCACAGTCGAGGACAAAGTCGATGTGTGCTCCCGCTTTCACGGGGATTTCCGCAATGTCACCCGGTATGGCCGTATTGTGGGCGTGGCCTTTCCAAAGCAGGGCACCGGAACTTGAAATGATATAGCCAAAGACACCGTCCCCATTCGGCGATCCATGCTTCAGTTTCCCTGTGATAGAAACGGTCATGTTTGTCGGCGCGATCCACCGGCGCACGGCAGCGAAGCCGTGGGGACCCGGATGGCCGCCGTTGGCATGAAGAGAGACCCAGTTCAAGGTCGGATCGGGAAGTTTCGGGCCGCCCTGCCACGTCGTTCCGGTGAAATGGGGCAAGGGAGTAAAGGAAGTCAGCAGACCCGTTTCCTGATCGAGAGGGCCATAGCCGTACTGCCAACGCGGAATGGGATCTTCACCGGGCAAAGCGCCTTCCCGTGCAGCAATAAATT
>JAJRPE010000061.1 GCA_024280935.1 Candidatus Hydrogenedentota bacterium | reverse complement strand
CGACAAACCCTTCAAGCACAAGGCTAGCCTCTGATGCCCGTGTGGGTTAAACGAATGCTTACGTAGAGTCTGTCTCAGTGGACCGTGTTTTGACAAAACGGTGCCATTTTGGTAAGATAGTAATTAGTTACTATCTTTTAGGAGAAAGCAATGAACCCATCTATAAAGCATCTTCCCGCTGAGGAACGGCGTGCGGTAACCGTTGAAACGGTCATCGAGTTGGCGGGCGAGAAAAATCCAAATGAAATCACCACCGCAGCTATTGCCGAACGCATGGGGCTGACGCAGGGCGCTATTTTTCGGCATTTCCCGAACAAAGATGCCATCCTGAAGGCTGTGATGGAGTGGGTCGCCGAGCGGCTGATGTCCCGGATCGAAAAGGCCATTGCCGGGGAAGCATCGCCTCTTGTGGCCCTTGAACGGATGTTTCTTGCGCACGTGGACTTTGTTTCCGAGCACCCCGGGATTCCCCGTATATTGTTTGGCGAGTTGCAACGTGCGGAGGAGACGGCGCCAAAGCGTGTGGTGAAAACGCTTATTCGCCACTATGGAGCACGCATAAGAGAGCTGCTTGAGGAGGGGAAAACCTGTGGCGAGCTTCGCGCCGATCTTGATGTGGAGGCTTCGGCTACGCTTTTCATTGGCACCATTCAAGGGCTGGTTATGCAATCGCTGTTGGCGGGCGATGTGGGACGTCTTCGCCGTCATGCGCCGAGTGTTTTTGAAATCTACAAACGTGGCATCCGGAGAACGCTATGAAAAGATTTCCCATACAAAAGCGCACCGTGGCTTTGCTGGCTGTGCTCACTCCTCCCCTGGTCCTCTTCGTGTATGCCGCCTTGCGCTCCGGCCCCCTGGCTCCGGTCCCCGTAACCCTGGCCCAAATTGAAAACAAGTCGATTTCGCCCGCGCTATATGGCATTGGCACGGTGGAGGCCCGATACACCTTCAAGATAGGCCCCATCGCTACCGGTCGTCTTGAACGGTTGGATGTTCATGTGGGTGAGCAAGTTGTCGCTGGACAAGTGCTCGGCACCATGGATCCTGTGGATCTGGATGACCGTATTCGCGCACAGGATGCCACACTGAACCGGGCAAACGCTCTCCTGGACGAAGCGGAGGCCCGCAGAGCCTACGCACAGAAGCAGGCGCGTCGTTACGCGCAACTACTGGAGGCCCGTTCCTCCAGCGAGGAGCTTGCTGCGACCAAGGAGCAGGAATTCAGGATTGCGGAGGCCGTTCTCAACGCGGCGCGTGAAGAGATTGTCCGTGTACGTGCCGAGCGTGCCGCGTTGAATGTGCAACGCGATAACCTGAGACTGATCGCTCCAGTCGATGGGCTGGTCGTGGCACGCAATGTCGAACCGGGCACCACCGTGCTCGTGGGGCAGTCCGTGGTGGAGTTCATTGATCCGAGCAGCCTCTGGATCAATGTTCGCTTTGATCAGATTCATGCGGACGGACTTGTTGAAACGCTTCCCGCACAGATAATGCTGCGTTCACAGGGGGGCAGGCTGCGGTCGGGAAGTGTTCTCCGGGTAGAGCCGCTGGCAGACTCCGTAACCGAGGAGACACTGGCCAAGGTTGTATTTGATGTGCTTCCGAAACCGCTACCGCCTGTCGGCGAGCTGGCGGAGGTTACCTTGGAACTTCCCCTTCTGCCGGAAGCTCCGGTTATCCCGAATGCTGCGATCCAACGGGTCGGTGGAAAAACAGGGGTATGGCAGGTGAGAGATTCCAAACTTCGATTTACGCCGATTCGATTGGGGGCGGGGGATTTGAATGGTCAGGTGCAAGTCACGCAGGGGCTTGTGGCCGGTGATCAGATCGTTATCTATAGTGAGAAGGCGTTGATGCCGCACAGCCGTGTTTTTGTGGTTGACCATGTGCCAGGGGCAGCACCATGATTAGCCTGGCCGGACGTGACATTCTGCATACGTGGGGGAAGTTCGTCTTCACCGGTGCCGGGTTGGGTTTGTTGATCGGCGTGACACTTACCATGGCCGGGGTTTATCGGGGCATGGTGGAGGACGCTCGGGTTTTGCTGGACAACAGTCGTGCGGATCTCTGGGTGGTGCAGAAAGATACGCTCGGGCCTTATGCGGAATCATCAAGCCTGTACGACGATATCTGGCGTGGGATTCGCGGCATGCCGGGCGTAGCTTGTGCGGCAAACGTGACCTACCTAACGATGCAAGTGCGCCAGGGAGACCGCGATGTGCGTGCCATGGTAACGGGTATTGCTCCAGGTGCCGCCGGTACGCCCGGTTGGCCTCCCTATCTCGTCTCGGGACGACAGATAACCCGGGGACACTACGAAGCAGTTGCCGATATCGCTACTGGTTTCAAACTGGGTGATCGACTTCAGATTCGACGAAATCATTATGCCGTGGTTGGGTTGACCCGGCGTATGGTCTCCTCGAATGGGGATCCCATGGTCTTTGTTTCGTTGAAGGATGCGCAGGAAGCACAGTTTCTGAAGGACAATGATGCCATCTTGCAACAGCGTCGCCGCACGGCGGAAAATCCCTCCTGGAACCGTTCCAGCGACCCGAGCGTACTGGATGGCGCGATTGCTTCGCTGGGAAACAATCCGTATGTCAATGCGGTGCTGGTGCAGGTGAGGCCGGGAAACTCGCCGGATGATGTGGCGAGCGCAATTCGCAAGTGGAAGCGCCTGACTGTCTACACGCGGAGCCAGATGGAGGGAATCCTTGTGGGAAAATTAATTGCCACGTCGGCGAAGCAGATCGGCATGTTTCTGGTAATCCTCTCGGTCGTCAGCGCGGCTATTGTGGCGTTTATCATCTATACCCTGACCCTCGGAAAAATTCGTGAAATTGCGGTACTCAAATTGATTGGCACCAGAAACCGGACTATCGCTTCCATGGTGCTGCAACAGTCCATGGCGCTGGGGGCGATTGGATTTGTGGTGGGAAAAATTACGGCCACCTTTGCGGCACCTTATTTCCCCAAGTACGTGTTGCTTGAGCCAATGGATTCGGCCCGCGGACTTGTCGTTGTCCTTTTTATTTGTCTGTTGTCCAGTACCGTAGCCATTCGTGCGGCCCTCAAGGTTGACCCGGCTGAGGCGATAGGAGGTTGATATGGCAGAAAACGGAATTAGAATTGAAGGACTGAGCAAGCGCTATGGCAGCGGAGACCGGGCCGTCGATGCCCTGAAATCCGTGGATATGCACGTAGAACCCGGCGAGGTCATTGGCTTGATCGGTCCTTCGGGGTCGGGCAAAAGTACGTTGTTGAAGTGTCTGGGGGCCGTGATTGAGCCGACGGCGGGGCAGATGGTGCTTGGCGGGAAGACTATCTTTGACGACGGATGGAAAGTGGGTGATTTGCGGTCATTGCGACGCGACCATATGGGCTTTGTCTTTCAGGCACCCTATCTCATTCCCTTTCTCGACGTTACCGACAATGTCGCGCTGCCGTCCATGTTGGCAGGGACGCCGAATAAGGAGGCCCGCAGGCTGGCGACCACGTTGTTGGAGGCGCTCGACGTGGCTCATCGCGCCGATGCCATGCCCTCCCAGCTTTCTGGCGGAGAGCAGCAGCGCGTGGCCATTGCGCGGGGGCTGGTTAATCAGCCGCCCGTGATTCTTGCCGACGAGCCAACCGCGCCCCTTGACAGTGAACGTGCGCTGGCGGTTATTCGGATATTGAATGACATGGCGCGTCGCTTTGAAACCGCAATCATCGTCGTTACCCACGACGAAAAAATTATTCCGACCTTCAAGCGAATCTATCATATTCGCGACGGGGTAACGTATGAGGAAGAAGGCGAAGGGCGTGGCTTCGAATGAAAACGGACAACGACGAGAGGGATACCCGGTGAAGTACGAACGAAGGCTCCGCAATAAGATTATGGGACAGGCGTTGTCAGGACTGTTTTTGGCTCTTGTGATGGAAGGCTGTGTTTCTGGGCCGGATTTTGTGCGTCCCGCCCCGCCAGCGGTGACGGGATACCTGTCAGAATCCAAGCAGACAGAAAGTCTGTCACTATCGACATCGGGTGAAGGGTCGCAACGTATTATCGTGGGGCAGGGCGTGGATTCCTTCTGGTGGCAAGAACTGGGTTCGGAAACGTTGAACACCCTTATCGAGGATGCTTTGACGGATAACCCGACCTTGAGTGCAGCGGAAGCAACATTGCGGCAGGCACAGGAAATCTATGCGGCGAAATCAGGTTCGACGCGTTACCCGCAAGTTGAGGGAAGTTTGGGCGCTCAGCGCCAACTGATCGATCCCGGCACCTTGGGTCAGGCCGGGAGCTCCACTGAATTCAGCCTTTACAACGTCGGCGTAGGGATTCGATATACATTTGACTTGTCTGGTGGCAATCGCCGCGCCTTGGAAGCACTGGCGGCTCGAAGTGACTATGAGCAGCACGTGCTGAACGGCGCACGCTTGGCGTTGGTGGCCAACATAGCGACGGCGGCCATTACCCAGGCGCGCCTCTCTCGGCAGATTGAATTGGTAACGGGTATTCTTCAATCCCAAAATGAGCAGCTCGGACTGACTAAGGCACGGGTGCGCTTTGGGCAGGCCGCCCCGGATGAAGTGTCCACGGTGCTGACGCAGTTGGAGCAAACGCGCGCCAGTCTGCCGGTGTTGCGCAATGAACGCCAGAAAAATGATCACCTGCTGGCCGTTTTGGTGGGTCGGGCACCGGGGGCCGGTGAATTGCCAGACTTCAGCCTGGAGGATTTTGGCTTGCCGAAGGAATTGCCCCTTCTCGTACCATCTGCGTTGGTGCGGAGTCGGCCCGATATATTGGCAGCGGAAGCCCTGTTACAGGCTGCGAACGCGGAATATGGGGTGGCGATTTCCAAGCTTTATCCCCAACTTAACCTCAGCGCCGATCTTGCGTCACAGGCCCTGACGACCGGAGCACTATTTGCAGGTGGATCAGGGGTCTGGGCCTTGGTAGGACAGCTTACACAGCCGCTGTTGGACCCAGGTTTACCTGCGGAAAAGCGGGCAGCGCTTGCTGCTTTTGATGAGGCTGCGGCGCACTACCAGGTTGTTGTGCTGGAGGCCCTTCGCAACGTGGCCGATGTGTTGCGGACCCAGGAAAGCGATGCCCAGAGACTGATTGCACTCGTGGCGGCGGAAACGGCATCGCAAACGGCCCTTGAGTCGGCGAGGCACCGATACGCCCTTGGCGCGACCAGTTACTACGACGTGCTCGACGAACTCCAGCGCTCACAACAGATAGCGTTTGATGTCGTTGATGCGGAGGCGAAACGGATGATCGATAACATCGCGTTCTTTCAGGCAATGGGCACGGGAAAAACGGGTGGTGAGAAATCTCTCACCCCGCCAACAGGCAAGGGTTGACAGCGATGACACACCGTTGTGGATTCACTCCATTTCCCCTGAAGTGGTAGGGCCACGGCCAGGATTTATGGTCCTTGTCCCCCGTCCCTTGAAAATTTTCTTGTTTTTTTGTGACGTTTTTTCCAGACCAAGACGCTAATGCATCCTGAAACAGCATTTGTGGGTGAATAACACGATTGCGCTCGGCTATTTGAATCCAAGTATTCCGTTGAAACCCGCCGGGATCGGGCCGTATACTATGCGCTGTCCCAGATCCGAGCAAAAACAGAATCCACCTTTGACCCATGAACCGTAGTACACCTTCCCCCGAGAATGAAGCACAGCGACGTATTCGTGTGCGCACCGAAGCCGCACCCGTTTTGCAGCGTTTGGTCGAATCCCAGTATATTCATTCCAAGCAGACTATACTCTGTTTCGGTTGTGGACGGGGCACCGACTTGAATTGGCTGAAGCGCCGGAAATTCGACGCGGTCGGCTATGATCCCCACGTGCCCTATGGCTTCAGCGAGTCGCCCGTGACCGCATTTGATTTGGTTCTCGTGGTCTATCTCATGACCCGCCTCAAAACTGATGAGGCCCGGAAAAATGCCTTGGAGAAGGCCTTTACCTATGTGCGTCCTGGGGGTACCTTGCTCATTGCCAGTCGCTATTGGATGAAATACATTGACGACCCCGCTCAGGGCCGGGAGGGCGCACGGGAGCATTTCGCGGGACTATTGGAAGGCTGTGATACCGCCGATGTCGCTTTGCTGGAGATTGATTCTGAGGACAAGGCCATCGCCGTTGCAGCGCGACGTTCGGGCATCTATGAACCCCGCTTCCCCATCACCTGGATAGACAATTACGATGCCATGGCGGCCTTGTGTGAGCGCCTGGCCGCCGAGTCCATGGTGGCCCTCGATGTGGAAACAACCCTGGAAGAGCCACGGGTGTTGTGTACGATACAGTTGGGGATTGAGGGAAGTTCCTGGATCATTGATGCCCTCGCAATGGAGAATCTGGCCCCGGTAAAGGCGCTCATGGAAAATGACCAAGTCGAGAAGGTCATCCACAATGCCTTTTTTGAGCAGCAAATGCTGGGTAAACACGGCATCAAGATCCACAACATTCTCGACACCCTGCCCCTCTCCCGGCAGCGCCACAAGAAAACGGTCGGCCTGAGTCACAAACTGGGCGATGTGTGTGAACGGGAACTGGGGGTCTTCCTCGACAAATCAAACCAAACTTCGGATTGGACGGTGCGCCCCCTGGCCCCGGACCAAATCCAATACGCAGCCATCGACGTAGAGGTCCTGGTGGATCTCCACCCCATTTTCAAGCCTCCGAAGGAACCCGAAATTCTGGAGTTATTCGGCGATTAGAGTAACCGGACCACAACCCAAGGTCGCCATCTCCGCAAACGCGGAGATCCAGCGGCAACTCTGTGTAAGCCTGCCGCGTCCTGGATTCCCATGCGCATGGGAATGACATGATACGTTCTTGTTCTTGTGGAACCTCTTGGAACACAGGGCACTAACCGTCAGGCCGTTACCGGATGGGCGATATTGGCTTGATGCCGCTCTGTCGCCATCGTTGCCTGCGCCATGGTAAAACACGTCGGGCAGTAGGTGTGGCTGACTTCTCTGGGGTGGTCAATGCCGGTGGTCTTCCATGCTTCATCGACCTTGACCTTTTTACAAACGCAACATTGAACCGTCATAGTAAGGACCTCCTTGTCCGTTGCCATTTCCGACACATACTATCGGCGGAAAGCCCGAGAACTTTAATAGGAATTTGTGTTTTGTGTAAACAATTTACTATGGAGACCCACCCTTGACCGCCTACCCCCATCTCCCCCATCCCCCCGCCACAGAGCCTGAATGGCACCAGGCGCTCATCGAATTGGCCCGCTACCTCCGCACGCCAGAAGGCTGCCCCTGGGATCGTGAACAGGATACCCGTGCCTTTGCGGGATTTCTGCGCGATGAGTCTGCCGAGTACGTGGAAGCCCTGGAGGGCGATGACCATGCCCATATGGCCGAAGAATGTGGAGATACCCTTTTTACCCTGTTGGCCAGCATCGCGGCGGCCGAGGAAGCGGGCCTTTTCACCTATGAGGAGGTGCTCAAGAAAGCTCACGAAAAGATGATTCGGCGCCACGACCACGTGTTTGGCGATGTGAAAGCCCAGACCCCGGAAGAGGCCATCGCGGCTTGGGAGCGGATCAAGCGGGCGGAAAAACGTCACGGATAAGACTTCTTGGAACAATTTTAACTCGCTATCCAATATTATCTCGAATTTCATGAAAATATGGTGTATGATACGTAGCAGTTTTGTGGTCAGAAAAACCCTTTTGAAGGACTAAAACGAGGATATGATGCCTCGGTGTGAAAGGCTCAGGGATGAAATTCAACGTCGAGGGAATTATTGTCGCAATTGTAACCCCCTTCACCAAAGGGGGCGAATACGTCGACTTTGACAAAGTGGCCCCTTTGGCCGCCCGCATGGTTAAAAAAGGCGCTGCGGGACTCTTTCCCTGTGGCACGACCGGTGAAGGGCACCTGTGTTCCACCGAAGAGCGGAAGACCATCCTCGAAGAGACTATCCAGGGTGCGGGTAAGAAAGCCCGAGTCATCGCCCATACGGGGGCCATGGACACGGCCACCACCATCGAGCTTACCCTGCAGGCCCAGAAGTCGGGTGCCTATGCAGCGGCCGTCATCGCGCCGTGTTTTTATGGGTATGATGACGTGGCGCTGGAGCAATACTACAAGGCGGTCGCCAAAGCGACCCCCAACTTCCCCATACTCCTCTACAATCTTCCCAGCTGTGCCAAAAACGCGCTGTCCCCCGAGTTGATTCACAAGTTGGCTACATCCCACGACAACATCGTGGGCATCAAAGACAGTTCCGGCAGTATGCCCCTGCTGACGCGCCTTTTTGGGGAAGCCGAAAATGGCTTCGCGGTTATCAATGGCGCCGACGAACAGGGCTATCAGGCCCTCGTTGCCGGCGGAAAGACCGTCGTGTCGGGTTCTTCCAACGCCTATATCGATATCTACTCTGAACTCTACAAGAACGTTAAGAAGGGCAACCTCAAGAAGGCGTGGAAAGCCCAGTTGCGCCTCGAACGCGCCACCCGCCTTTTCGTCTATGGCGGTGGTTTGGGTGCCCTGAAAGAAATCATGCGCCAACGCGGCTTCGACCCCGGTTACGTCCGTCCCCCCCAACGCGAACTAAGTGCCGCCGAAAAGAGAAAGATCGCCAAGGGCCTGGAAGAACAGGGCCTGATCTAACCGGGGACTGCCCTCGGCTACGTCTGCGGCTACAGGCCAGCGGACACGTAAGCGTTTTGTCCCTATCCAAGCGGCTCGGGGTGCCACCTGCACGGACACGAGGTACGAGTAGCCTTGTGGGTGCGGGTTCACCGAAATCCTCTGACGCACATATCATCACCTGCGCAGACAACCCCATGCGTTTTTTTTTGTCGGCGTAACGCTTTCTCAGATGACCTGCACTCACAGCCGGGACGGCTATGCTACAAACGGCACCCTTAAACTCCCCCGCTTCGCTCCTCCGTGTAAGGGTGGCACCCGCAGGTCTTTTTGTCGACTATAGTCGCCCGTTCCGTAAACGCTTACGCGTTAATCAGGGCAAATGCGCCAAATCGTCAATATCGTTGGTTCGCCCGCTCGCTTTCTTGTTCACTTTAAGGTCTTCAAGATCAATGATATCAATATCTATATCGTCAAATTCGACCCGCTTGCGGCGTGGATAGCAATCGTTAAATTTTACACCAGAAATGCCCGTAATTATTTCTATTCGCATCGGGGGGCACCCCATCCGAAACACTTTGCCCGCCTCTTGAAACGTGTTTGTAAAATCCTCGCTTAGACTAATTCCGAATGCTGTCAAGACAGCGGCCACTGCTTCGCCATTTTCAGAGGAATTGTCCACCCAAAGATCAATATCTCCGGTCGTCCGCAGATACCCATAATAGCCAACGGCAATGCCGCCAATGAGCATGTACCGAACTTCATTTGAGATCATCAATCTCAAGAACTCTTTCCATTCTTTCGGTAGCGGGATCGTAGTCATACATCATCTGCCTCAAAAATTCAATAGCTGCCAGCCGCTCCTGCGGCGAACGGCTCAACCAGTAGGCCAAGTCATCGTCTTGGTCCGCAAGGTCGCAGACCGAGAAGGCTGTCTTGTCCAGTTTATCCCAATCCACGGATCGCGTCCTTTCTGCCGGGTGTCTCCCGTGCCGGTAAAGATTGAATTCGTGGCACCCTGCGAGAACCGAGCTATTGAATTATGGATTCAAAGCCGCAGTCATTTCAACAACAGTTGTCCGATTTTCCCTTCATAAGCGGTTCAAGTAGCCGAACAAAAACAAGAGAAGCCAGCACGCCGCCAAGCAAGGGGGCGAGTACATAGATTACAAGGAAACCGTAGTGCTCGTCGGGAAAGGCGGCACTCCCCCACCCGGCAGCCCATGCAAAAAGACGGGGACTGAGATCACGTGCCGGATTCAGGCCGGCCTGGGTGAGTGGCGCAATCACGCAAATGATGGCGGTCACCGTCGAACCCACGAAAAGGGGGGCCAGATGATCTTCGGGGCGGCCTACGTTGCACCCCTCCGTCAGGAAGAATATCAACAGCACGAGGATGAAGGTACCGATGGCTTCCGCTACGAAGGCGTTGAAATAGGATACCTCTGCGGCTGGACCCGCACCGGGATTTGGATAGAATTCCCCGAATATCATTGCCGTCTTAATCGAATCCGGCGCACCCCGTTCAATACCATGTTGGGCTTCGTAGGCATTGAGCGAACCGGAAAACAAGGCGTACAGAACACAAGCAGCAAGGAGTGCCCCCAAAAATTGCGCAATAAGGTACGTCGGCAACCGGTCAGGGAGCATGCGCTTCCCGACGACCATAGCCACGCTGACAGCGGGATTCAGATGGGCACAGGACAAATGACGTGTCGCGTAAATGGCAAGCGTAACCCCCATGCCCCATACAACAGCCACCTGAAGCAGCCCCTGGAGGGCGGCAAAGAGAACCGTGACCGCCACGGCACCACACCCAAAAAGGACCAATAGGAACGTCCCAAGAAACTCACCAACAAATTCGCGCTTATATCTCATGCTATCCTACTTCGCAACGGTCACAGCAGGTATCTTTTTAAGTCACCATGCTAAAAAACTACTGTCCCAGTAGCTCCGTGCTGTGGTCGACGTGGCGGTTTTTCGGCGTGCGGAAGCTGAAGTCCGAAGGTATCTGGGTCGGATATTTATTATTGAAGCACCCCAGGCAAAAATGTTCGGGAGGGCTTCCGGTCGCAGACACCAGCGCGTCAATGGGAAGATAGGCCAGCGAATCGACGCCCAGATAATCCCGAATCTCCTCCACGGTCATGTTGTGGGCAATGAGACGGCTGGGATTGGACGTGTCGATGCCATAGTGGCACGAATTGATAATCTCGGGGGAGGAAACGCGAAAATGAATCTCCTTCGCACCATGATTCCGAAGAAGCTTGACGATCTTGCGCGCCGTGGTGCCCCGCACAATGCTGTCGTCCACCAATACGATGCGTTTGTCTTTTATCGCGGTGCGCGAGGGGTTCAGCTTGATTTTTACGCCAAAATCCCGTATCCCCTGCTCCGGCTCGATAAAGGTTCGGCCCACGTAGTGGTTTCGGATGATTCCCATGTCAAAGGGAATGCCGGATTCATGGGAGTAGCCCAGCGCGGCGGGATTCGATGAATCGGGCACGGCCATGACCACGTCCGCTTCGACCGGCGCAAGTTTCGCCAACTCGCGTCCCATTCTCTTGCGCACTTCATCCACGCTCGCCCCAAAAATATCACTGTCGGGGCGGGATACGTAAATGTACTCAAAAATACACTGCTTTGGCACTTTCTTTTCAAAGGGATTTTGACTGCTGACGATGCCATTCCGGTTAATGGTGACCACTTCGCCCGGCTCGATTTCCCGAACCCGTTCCGCGTCGATGATATCCAGCGCGCAAGTCTCGCTGGCGATCACATAGCAGCCGTCCAGTTTTCCAAGCCACAGGGGCCTGAAACCATAGGGGTCTCGGGCCGCAACAATTTCCTCGCCATTCATGACGAGTATGGAGTAGGCCCCGATCACTTCCCGAAGCGCGTCAATGACACAGTCCGTAAAGGTCTCGCTCTGGGAACGAGAAATCCGATGAACAATGACCTCGCTGTCTGTGGTTGACTGGAAAATAGCGCCCGATTCTTCAAGCTGTTCACGCAGAATACCCGCGTTCACCAGATTTCCGTTGTGGCCGACCGCCATGGAACCCCGTGCGTAATCCACGACCAAAGGCTGTACGTTCTTCAGGTTATTGCTGCCGAAAGTCGAATAGCGCACGTGGCCGATGCCATGGGTGCCTTTGACCCGCGCAAGTTTATGGGGGCGAAAAACATCCGAAACCAGCCCCATGCCCCGATGCGCACTGAGAATTCCTTCTTCGGCGCAGACAATACCCGCACCCTCCTGCCCGCGGTGTTGCAGGGAATAGAGCCCAAGATAAATAAGGGCCGCCGCTTCGGGGTGCCCCATTACCCCAAATACACCACACTCGTCCCGCACCTGGTCATCGTCGTCCCATCCTTGGGGGCGCGGATGATATTGAGGCGGCGGGTTTTCGATCAGGGCAGCGATCTGCGCAGCGTTCATAAACTAGAGGTCCTTTTTGCCGGTAAGCAGGGTATAGGCTTCAAGGTACTTCGCACGCGTTTGTTCGACGACATCATCGGGCAGCGGCGGTTGCTCGGAGTTCTTATCCCAGCCGGTGCCCGAAAGATAGTCCCGAACGAACTGCTTGTCAAAACTCGGTTGGGATTCGCCCGCCCGGTAGGATGCCGCAGGCCAGAAGCGTGAGGAGTCCGGTGTCAGGATTTCATCTGCCAGGATAAGTTCGCCCTTGAGGACGCCAAACTCGAACTTCGTATCGCAGAGAATGATGCCCCGTTCCGCCGCAATTTCCCGACCCCGGTTGTACACCGCCAGCGCCGCCTCCGATGCGCGGGTGTTCCAGTCCTCGCCGATTATCGCTGCCGCTTTTTCGGGACTGATATTTATATCGTGCCCGTCGGTCGCCTTGGTCGCGGGCGTGTATAAGGGTTCAGGCAGTTGGCTCGATTCAACCAGTCCCTTGGGCAGCGGAATATCACAAACGGTACCTTTGGCCGCGTATTCTTTCAGGCCGCTCCCCGCCAGGTAGCCGCGAATAACGAATTCGACGGGGAACATTTCGCACTTCTTGACCAGCATGGAGCGCCCGCCGAAGACATCGGACAAGGCTTGAAATTCAGCGGGAAAATCCGCCAAGTCAGCGGAAATCAGGTGATTCGGGATGATATCCGCCATCTGCTCAAACCAGAACAGCGAAATCTGCGTAAGGATTCGACCCTTATCCGGGATGCCTACCGGATTGACCCAGTCGAAGGCGGAAATCCGATCCGTGGCGACGAGCAGAAGCGAATCGCCCAGATCATAGAGATCACGCACTTTTCCCCGTGCCGTCGGTGCGCGATTCGGCAACGACGTCTCACATACGGCTTGACTCATGGTGACGCTCCAGCGCCCCGAAAGGGCACAACAGGCTAGCCAAGGCAACGCCCTGGGTCCGAATTCACACTATGTCTGTTTAAGGGCAGTGCCTTAATCTGGGAAAACCGCTACAAATTCTGAGCGAGGGATGAGTAAGGGCCGTAGAGCTTGGCTGTG
>JAJRPE010000060.1 GCA_024280935.1 Candidatus Hydrogenedentota bacterium | reverse complement strand
TTTTTGATGCACGCACGACCTACTTGAGTCGGCTGGCGCAGTTCAATCGCGCCCGCCTGGCGATCGAGCGACTGACGGGACGCAGCCTTGCGCATTGGCGTTCAGAAGACGCTCCCATGGACAGCATCATGACCCCGGAAGTGATTGAATCGAATGAGGAAAATACCCATGAGTAGTACGAAACGGAACTATATGGTTTTGGCTGCGGTTTCAGCGTTGTTGTTGTGCGCAGGCCTTGAGTATGCCTTTGGACCAAAACTTCACGACATCACGCTTGCATTGGCTGCAGAAAAAGACCATGGACACACATCGGAAGATGCCCATGACCATGAGGAAGGTAAAGAACACAAAAAATCGGGCCATGGCGATCATGATGAATCGGGCCACGGCGATGAAGAGGATGGTCACGATGATGAATCCGGTGATCACGAGGACGCGCTACAATTGTCTCCTGAGGATATGCTGGAGTTTGGCATCACGCTCGCGGCGGCTGGTCCAGGTCTCCTTGAATTTCACACCGATCTTCCTGGCGAGGTGCGTCTCAACGAGGATCATCTGGCCCACGTTGTGCCCAATATAACGGGGGTCGTCCGGGAAGTCACTGCAAGCCTGGGCGATTCCGTCAAGGCGGGCGATGTGATGGCGGTGCTGGCCAGTCGTGAATTGGCCGAGACCAAAGCGGCGCACCTTTCCGCACATGCGCAACTTGAGTTATTGGAGGTGACCTTTCAGCGTGAAAAGCAGTTGTGGGAAGATAAGATTTCTGCCGAGCAAAGCTACCTGGAAGCCAGAAATGCGGTGGCGAATGCGCGTATCACCCTTCGAGTCTCAGAAGAGCGTCTTTATGCGCTGGGATTGCCCGCAGAGATAATTCACCAGATAGGGAAAAAATCGCGCCCTAAATTGACTCACTTTGAAGTCCGTGCTCCTTTTGAGGGTACGGTTATCGAGAAACACATCACCCACGGGGAAGCGCTTGAAGCGACGACGCCGATATTTGTCGTGGCCGATCTCTCCACCGTATGGGTAGATCTGAGCGTCTATGCGAAGGATTTGTTATCGGTGCGAAAAGGTCAGAAAGTGATAATTAGTTCGGGAGTTGCACTTCCTGACGCAGAGGGGATCATCTCCTACATCGGCCCGGTGGTCGGTGAGGAAACCCGCACGGCAATGGCACGGGTGGTTCTTCCCAACCCGGATGGATTGTGGAAGCCCGGTCTCTTCATTACCGCAAGTGTAGCCGTTGATGAACTGAACGTACCCATCAAGGTTCCCAAAACCGCATTGCACACGATAGAAGGAAAGACACACGTATTCGTGAAAGACTTGGATGGTTTCGAGGTGACCGAAGTAAAACTCGGGCGTGTTGATCGCAGCGGTGCGGAAATCCTCGCAGGGCTTGAAGTGAACCAGAAATATGTGGCAACAGGGGGCTTTTATCTCAAGGCCGAACTGGCAAAAGAAGCCTTCGCGGGCGACGGACATGGCCATTAGGCTGTAGAGGATGATTCAACAATGATCGAAAAACTAATAGAATTCTCGCTCAAAAGCCGCTTGCTGATGGTCATGTTCGCCTTGATGGTGATGACCGCCGGATACTATGGCTACCGGCAGTTGCCGGTGGATGCCTTCCCTGACGTATCTCCGAACCTTGTCCAGATATTTACGGTGACAGAAGGCCTCGCTCCCGAAGAAATAGAAAAGTTTGTGACGTACCCCGTGGAGGCTTCAATGAACGGCTTGCCCGGTGTCACGAACATTCGTTCTGTATCAAATTTTGGACTTTCGGTCGTCAACGTTTATTTCGAAGACGGCATGAGTATGTACTTTTCCCGGCAATTGGTCGGGGAGCGATTGCAGGAAGCACGCGAACAAATTCCAGAGGGCTTCGGCGAACCCGCGATGGGTCCCATAGCCACCGGGATGGGTTTAATCCTTTTTTACTACCTGGAGGATGAAACCGGGCGCTATTCCCCGGAGGAATTGCGCAGTATCCAGGATTGGCTGGTAAAGTTTAACCTGCAAACCGTGCCAGGCGTTACCGAGGTTCTGGGTATCGGCGGCTTTGAGAAACAATACCATGTTGTCGTAAAACCGAAAGCCCTGCTTCGCTTTGATATTTCCATCTCAGAAGTGATCGGGACGATAAAAGCCAACAACCTCAATGTCGGTGCGCAGTTCATTGAGAAAAATTCCGAAGAGTATGTCGTGCGTTCTGTGGGCTTGGCGACCTCTATCGAGGACATCGAGGCTATTGTCTTGAAGTCATTTGACGGCACGCCGATTCATGTGAGCGATGTGGCCGAAGTAAAAATCGGGGGTGCGATACGCCGTGGCGTGCAAACACGAAACGGGGTTGAAGAAGTTGTTTCGGGCATGGTGATAAAGCTTTTCGGCATGAATTCTTCCACGGTGATAACCGCTGTGGAAGAGCGGCTTGCTGAAATCAACAAATCCCTTCCAGAGGGGGTGGTCATACGTCCGTATTATGATCAAAAGACGCTCGTGGAAGCATGTGTGAAGACCGTTACGGATGCGTTGATTCAGGGAATTGTCCTGGTCACTATCGTTCTGCTGGTATTCATGGGTGGACTTCGGCCCAGTATTGTCGTGGCGCTGTCTATCCCATTCTCTGTGTTATTTGCCTGTATTGCCATGTGGTACTTCGAGATCTCGGCAAACTTGATGTCTCTCGGCGGCCTGGCTATTGCAATCGGCATGATGGTCGATGCCACCGTTGTTATTGTGGAGAACGCAGATAGGCTCCTGCGCGAATCGAAAGACGGTGAATCCAAGATTCACATCATCCGGCGTGCTTGCCTGGAGGTGGCTCAACCAATCACCTTCGCAATCGTCATCATTGTTGTCGTGTTTCTTCCGCTCTTTACCCTGCAAGGCGTGGAAGGGAAGACCTTTCGCCCGCTTGCCTACACCGTAGCGCTGGCGATGATAGGGTCGCTCATCTATGCCTTGGCTATCGCACCAACAATCAGTTCACTTCTGTTGATTAAGCCGCGTGGCGGAGCGCAGAAGGAGTTTTTTGTATTGCGATGGATACTGTTTGTGTATCGGCCTATTGTCGAACGCTTTGTTCAGTTTCGTGCGGCGGCCGTGGTCCTGGTTGTGGTTCTTGTTGGAATGGGCCTGGCGGTTTTTCCTCGCCTGGGTTCGGAGTTTACGCCAACACTTCAAGAGGGGACGATGGTTGTTCGACTTACCATGGCTCCCTCCATTTCTCTTCGGCAAAGCACGGAGACAACCCAGGTGGTGGAACGCCGCTTGATGAAGGTGCATGCCGTAGAGCAAGTGGTCACACGCATCGGGCGGGGCGAGGTTGGCGCTCACGCGGACCCGGTCAATTCCGCAGAGATGTACATTATCCTGAAGCCCAAGTCGGAGTGGGAGTCTGCCGCAAGCCAGGAGGAACTCGAAGAATCGTTCCGAAATGCCATTGGAGAAATGCCGGGCGTGGTCACGAACTTCACGCAACCCATTGCCATGACCGTTGACGAATTGCTTGAGGGCGTTCGGGCGGAACTGGCCATCAAACTGTTCGGCGGCGATTTGGACCAACTGAAGAACAGCGCCGATGAGATTGCTGCGGTGATCCGAGAGGTTGAAGGATCGGCTGATGTACAGGTTGATCAAGTCAGTGGAACGCCCCAGCTCGTCATCAAAATAAAACGAGATGCCATAGCACGTTATGGAATCAATGTTGAAGACGTGCAGCAAGTTATATCAGCATCGGTAGGTGGTGAAACAGCCGGGCAAATATTCGAGGGTATCCAGCGCTACGATATCCTGGTTCGCTTTGCCCCGGAATATCGTCAGGATCTGGAGGCAATTCGGAATATTCTGATTCGGTCTCCCGACGGAATACGTGTTCCATTGAGCGAGTTGGCTACACTCAGCGAAATTGTCGGCCCGCGTCAAATTACCAGGGAAAAGAACCAACGATTTATTACCATTCAGTGTAATGTCACGGGTCGCGATATCGGGTCTTTTGTCGAGGCCGCTCAGAAAAAGATCGACGAAATGGTGACGCTTCCAACGGGATATTTCGTGACCTGGGGCGGGCAGTTTCGGCTGCAACAAGAAGCGAATCGACGGCTTGCCGTCGTTGTTCCTGTGACACTACTACTCGTTTTTGTACTGCTGTTCAGCAACTTCAATTCGATCAAAAATTCTCTGTTGATCATCTTGAATATCCCACTGGCACTGGTAGGCGGTATCGTGGCCCTATGGCTCACCGGACAAAACCTCTCGGTTCCTTCTTCGGTTGGCTTTATTGCGCTTTTTGGCATCGCGCTGGAGAACGGGATGGTTCTTGTTACCTATATGAATCAGCTCGTTCGCAATGGCGTACCCGTGGCTCAAGCCTCCATTCAGGGCGCCTGCTTGCGCGTCCGCCCGGTCCTGATGACTGCGGTTACAACAGCCCTGGGCTTGCTTCCTCTGCTGTTTTCCAGCGGAACGGGAAGTGAAGTGCAGCGCCCCCTGGCCACCGTTGTTATTGGTGGCCTGGTTACCTCTACCATTTTGACACTGTTAGTCATTCCTGCGGCCTACCCGTGGTTTTCCGGTATTTCCGTCGAAGGAATCAACGATGAATCCAAGGAGTGAAAAATGAAAAAAGTAACCGCTTACATCAAATCACACCGACTGAGCGACGTGACGCTGGCCCTCCACCAGGTGGAAGGGATGAGCGGCATGTCGGTGAGCGATGGCCGGGGTTTTGGCAGAGGAAAAGCCAAGGGTGAAAAGCACAGCCTCAAGGAAGACGTAGTGGACTATATTCCCCATGTCAGAATTGAGATTGTTTGCTCCGACCCACTTCTCGAAGAGATCGTTTCGACCATTGAAAAAAATGCCCATACCGGGCTGCGGGGAGATGGGAAAGTTTACGTGTCGGATGTGGAAAGTATCGTCCGAATCAGCACAGGTAACCGTGGAGAAGGGGCCGTGTAGGAGTAGAGTTTACTCAAGTGGCTGGGCTACGACTAAGGTTTATGCCCTTTCTCTTTCGATGTCTGAGAAAGTCCTTGTTTTTGTAAGCGTTGTGGCACCCGCAGGTATTTTCGTCGATTGTAACTATCCGTTTCGTGAACGCTTACTTGTTTTTTGTAGCAGTATTTCCCAGAGTTAAGGCACGAATGTATTCGTGCGTCCCATGCTATGGTCTGGAAATAGTCTGATAGCGAATACTCCACTGCTCCGCGAGTTTCAATAGATAAACGGCCCGCTCCACTTCCGCTTCGCCGCAGGCAGCCAAGGGAGCCGCAATGGATGTCTCTCCGGGGCCGGAGAGGGTCAGGATTTCCTGTGCGCGCCGGGAGTCCAAAAAGCCGGAGAGGGGCCGGGCGTGACGCTGTGCCCGCCGGATGGCGGTGTGGATGGCGGTGTGGATGGCGTTACGTCCCGCACCGGGAATCAGGGCAAGGACGACAATATCTTGTGCGGCGATGGGCACGCTGGGCATGGCAGGGTTGTTTCCTGTTGGGCTTGCTCGTTAAGAGCATAGCAAAATGGCCGCAGTCGAGATAAGCTGAAACTCGAATCGCGTCAACTGGACATATAGTCAATTCACAAGGTACAATCCCATACATGGTTCGAGTATTCCCCAAGAAATACGCAGGACGGGCTGGTCTTGCGTTCATGGTGCTGGTCATACCAATGGCTTCGACCTTGGCTGCCGCAGGGTTGGTGCTGTGTATTTGCCACGATGGCCATGTTTCTATCGAAGCCAGTTGTGCGCCGGTTGATTGCTGTCCCGAGGAAGCTTGCCTCCTGGCCGATAATGCTCAATCCCGAGTTGTCCTATCAAATTTGGCACCGCTTCATAGCTGTGTCGATCTTTCCTTCGACAGTGTCGCGCTTGAAGCCGCCTTAACCCGATCCCACGAAGCGCTTATCTCGCCCCAAAGCGATATGGGCGGACTCGTTCTACTTGCCGAGCGTTTTTCGCTGGCATGCGCCCTGCCTGTCTTCGAGTTTCCGGCACTTCCTGTCATGGGTGGCGACTACTGCGCACGCACGGTAGTACTCACCGTCTGATCTGACCTCCTGCATACCCCATCATTTTCGAGCAACCACTGTGTCTAATTGTGTATGGTTGCCCCCGCTGAGTCGAAATGAATTGCAGGAGATGTCCCTCTGTGTATAC
>JAJRPE010000059.1 GCA_024280935.1 Candidatus Hydrogenedentota bacterium | reverse complement strand
CTCTACGGCGACCAGTTTTCCGGCCACGCGGGCCAACAATATCGCTTTGGCGACGAGGCTACCTGGAAACTCAAGCCGACGGAAAAGAGCAAGAAGCACAGCTGATGTAGCGGAACGGCCCAACCTGCGCTACTTCGGCACCCTGCGCAAAGGCCCCTCGATCCGAGCCACATGCAAATCATGATGTGCCTTATTAACAAATCTTGAATTCACAGGCTAAACCACCAGCTCTGCTGGTGAGAATTCATCAGGATCTTCCGTTCCGGCGTATGCCAAAGCGATATGGACAAAGGGCAACGCGTGGGTGTGTTCAGGCAGGTGGATCTACCGAATTTCCAACATGCGGTCGATGGGCTTTTTTGCGCCTTCGATAACGGCGGCGTCGAGCTCGACTTTGTAGCGGGTCTGCTGGAGGGCGGCGAGGGTATCTTCGAGGCTGATCTGGTTCATGTGCTGGCAACGGAGGTTGCAGCTTCGGATCATGTCGCGGTGGGGGAACTGCCCGGCCATGTTGTCGCCCATGCTGCATTCGGTGAGGAGGGCATAGCGGGGGGCGTCGACTTTTTCGATGTAGTCCACCATGACCTTGGTGCTACCGGAAATATCGGCCTTTTCGATAACTTCGGGGCTGCACTCGGGGTGGGCCAGAATGACGGTGCCGGGGAACTGGCGGCGGATGTTGTCCACGTCCTGTGGGGTGAAGAGCTCATGTACTTCGCAGCGGATGTTCCAGCCGAGTACGGCGGGCTTGTTGGGATCGAGCGCGGCAGCAGCTTCGTCGTCGAGGGCCGGTGCGTAGGCGATATCCATCTCCGCAGCCGTGTTCCGTGCCAGGTATTCGTCGGGTAGAAAGATGATGCGCTGGTGTCCCTGCTCCACGAGGTGGGCGAGGACCTTGCTCGCGTTGCCAGAGGTGCAACAATAGTCGGACTCGACTTTCACGTCGGCATAGGTGTTGATATAACTGACGACGGGAACGCCGGGATACTTGGCTTTCAGTGCGCGGACATCGCTGGCGTTGATGCCCTCGGCCAGGGAGCAGCCTGCTTTGTCGGAAGGCACGAGAACCGTTTTGTTCGGGTTGAGAACTTTCGCTGTTTCGCCCATGAACCAGACACCGCAAAAGATGATGATGTCGGCATCGGTCTTGGCGGAAACGGCGGAAAGGTGGAGGGAATCACCCACGTAATCCGGCACGGAGTGGTAGAGGGCGGGTTCCATGTAGTTGTGCCCGAGAATGACGGCGTTCATCTCCTTTTTCAGGAGATTAATCTGATGGGCGATTTCGGCCTTGGCGTCAATCTCGAATTCCGGCATGACCTCGTGCAGTTTCTCCCGCAATTGCGAGCGAATTTCATCCAATGAGGTACTACATTCAAGCGCATTCGCGATGGTCATGGTGAATTCAATCCCTAAAGTGGCCGGGCCACGAACAATATCTGTGGTCCTTGTTAGCCTTTGCCTGAGAATCTTCTGGGCTTTTTGTGGCGGTTTTTCCAGACTAAAATACTAAACCGTGATTTTGTGTGGAAAAAGCAGCGATATTGGAAGAAATTTTATCATAGCGCATGACAGCACCACAACTTTGCAGCAGCCACGACGCTCCGATTCAGGCCCCCTGCGTATGCGGCTACTCTTCCGTGCTGACCGCATTGTCGTCACTCGTGAGGGCCGAGTGGAGGGCGTGCCAGGCCAAGGTGGCGCATTTGATGCGCACCGGGAACTCCCGCACGCCGGCGAAAACCCGGAGCTTTCCGAGGGCCTCGTCATCCACAGGCGCATCGGGATCGGCGGTAATCATGGCATGGAATTGCTCGAAGAGGGCCTCTGCTTCGGCCCGTGTTTTGCCCTTGAGCACCGTGGTCATGACGGAGGCCGAGGATTTGGAAATGGCGCAGCCAGATCCTTCGAAGGTGATTTCAGTGAGGGTATCGCCGTCGAGATTGAGGTGAACCGTAAAATGATCGCCGCACAGGGGATTGAAGCCTTCGACGCTATGATCCGCGCCTTCGAGTTTCTTGAAATTGCGCGGTTTCTTATTGTGATCCAGGATGACCTGCTCGTAAAGGGCGCGGGAGTCGGACATTAAGCAAATACCTTATTTACGTCTTCCAGCGCCACAATGAGCGCATCGATTTCTTCGCGGGTATTATACATGGCCAGGGAGGCCCGTGCCGTTGCGGCCACGCCAAAGTGCTGCATGACGGGTTGGGCGCAGTGGTGACCCGTGCGAATCGCCACGCCGTGGTCATCGAGTATCTGGCCGATGTCGTGGGGGTGGGCGCTTTCCATGGTGAAGGAGAGCACACCCGCTTTGTTTTTCGCAGTGCCGATAAGTTTCACGCCCTCGACCTGTTGCAGGGCCTGCGTGCCATAGTCCAGGAGGGCGGCTTCATAGGCGGCGATTTTGTCCATGCCGATGGTGTTGAGATAATCCACCGTAGCGCCGAGCGCCACCACACCAGCGATGTGGGGCGTTCCCGCCTCGAATTTGTAGGGCAGGGTGTTGAAGACGGTTTTCTCGAAGGTGACCGATAAAATCATGTCGCCGCCACCGTGGAAGGGGGGCATTTCTTCGAGGAGCGTCGCTTTGCCGTAGAGAATACCCATTCCGGTAGGGCCGTACATCTTGTGGGCTGAGCAGGCGTAGAAATCTACATCCAGTGCCTTAACATCGACGGGCATGTGGGCGGCGCTCTGCGCCCCGTCAAGAAGCACGGGAACACCCAGGGCATGGGCCTTCTCGATGATTTCCTCTACGGGATTCACGGTGCCCAGGGCATTGGAAACATGGACGATGGAGACGAGCTTGGTCCTTTCGGAAAGAAGCGTGTCGAACTCTTCCATAATCATATCGCCATGGTCGTCAATGGGTACGACCTTCAGCGTGCCACCGGTTTCTTCGCAGAGCATCTGCCAGGGCACAATATTCGAGTGGTGCTCCATATGGGAGACGAGGATTTCGTCGCCCTTGCCGATATGCTTGCGGCCATAGGTCTGGGCGACGAGGTTGATGGCCTCGGTGGTGCCCTTGGTAAAAATGATCTCGCAGCCTACGTGGGCTCCGATGAACTGGGCGATCTTGTTTCGCGAAGATTCGTAGACGTCGGTAGCCACCTGGCTCAGGTGGTGTACGCCCCGGTGAACGTTGGCATTCTTCGTGTAGTAGTAGTCCTGAATCGAATCCACGACCTGGCGGGGGGTCTGGGAGGTGGCGGCGTTGTCCAGATAGACAAGGGGCTTTCCGCGATGCGCGGTCCCCAGGATAGGGAAGTCGGCGCGGATTTTAGCGACATTGATGGCCTGGGCGCATTCGTCAAGGCGATCAATGGTTGTGCTGTCCTTTTGGGAAGCCATGGGTACTACCTATTGTTTTGGGCTATATTTGCGGAAGACATAGGATTCCAATCGGTCGCGCAGGGCCTCCGGTTTGATTTCGCGAACAATCTCATCGGCGAAGCCATAGGTTAACATGCCCCGTGCGGTGGCTTCATCGATGCCACGGCTCTGGAAGTAGAATATGATTGGTTCGGGGTGGCTACCCACGGTGGCACCATGGGTACATTTTACATCATCCGCATAAATTTCCAATTGGGGCTTCGTGTCCAGCGTCGCGGTGTCGGAGAGGAGCAGGTTGTTGCTCAGCTGGTCGGAGTCGGTCTGCTGGGCCGCTTGATCCACATCGACTTTGCCGGTGAATACGGTCTTGCTTTTGCCATCGAGAATGCCTTTGTACGCGATGCGGCTGTTGCAATGGGGCACCGTATGATGGATGTGCAGCGCATTATCGATAAGCCGATTGCCGTCGTTCAAATACAACCCGTGCAAGGCGCACTCTGCGCCTTCGCCGACCAGTTTCACGCAGCTCTGATTGCGGATGATCTTGCCATCCTGGCTGATGATGAGGGAAAACAAGCGGCTGTCCCGGTCTTGCAGAATCTCAGAGGTGGCGAGGTGGTTGCCCGCAGCCCCTTCCCGAGCGACTTTGTAATAGGTCAACTGGGCATTCGCGCCAACGTAAATCTCTTCTACGACGTTGTTGAGATAGTCTGCGGTATCATCCAGGCCCACGTAGGAGGTGGTGATGGTCGCGGCGCTGCTCTCTTCCAGGGCGATTATCGTGCGCACATGCGCTACACAGCCAGCCGCACCCGTCGTGCTCACGAAGAGCAGGTGGATGGGGGTATCAATCACGACCTTCTTGGGCACATAGACAAAGGCTCCGTCTCGGAGGAAGGCGGAGTTCAGTGCGGTGTAGGCGTTGCGATTCTGGAGAATCTTGTGGGTGTGCCGCTGCAATACCTCGGAATCCTGATGGGCGCGAATACTGCCAAGGATAACGCCTTCGGGTAAATTCGTGATATTGGACAGCGCCGCACTGTAGTGGCCGTCCACAAAGACCAATTCGGCCCAGCCAGCAGGGGCCAGGGTGGCATCACTCACTACGTCGGCGCTTATCGTGGTCTCGGAAGCGGTCTTGTAGTGGGTCTTTGTCAGGGCGCTGATGTTGGTGTGTCGCCACGCTTCCATCTTGTTGTGGGGGAAGGGGGTCGTTTCCAGGGTGGATCTTCCGTCGGCACGAATGTCATCCAGCCACGCGGGTTGTCCGCCTGCGCCCTGTTGTGCGAGGTCGTCCAGATATTGCGCCTGGGATTTTGTTAATGTGGCTTCTGGCATGGTGTACTCCAGCGGCGTGGGTAGTTCTTTGCGCCGCAACAAGCGTTATAAACAAACAAGATCAGATTCTACGCTTCGTCCAGGACATTGCCTGGAAGAAGCGGCACCTTTGGTGCAGCGGGTGAAACCGCGTACAATCGTTACAGCCATGTCGCATGAACGATCCGCCCCGAAGGGGTCCAACAGGTTAGCCCTGGGTCAGCATGTAGAAATAATTAACAGCCCTGAAAGGGCGACACAGTGGCCGTGATGTGCTTCTATTGCGCCCTTTCAGGGCTTTGATTTTTTAGTTAATTTTTTCCCAGGGCGTTGCCCTGGGCTAACCTGTTGAGGCCTTTCAGGCCAAAAATGACACCGCAAACTCATAATTTATTGTCGATAAAAGGTCCCAAAGGACCTAGCCTCAAAGAACTCAAAGATTCACTTTTATTGTCTTTCTTTGTGCTCTCTGCGTTCTTTGAGGTTAATTGTATTTGTTGTCGGTGTTTTTAATCTCGAAACTCTCCCACAACGTATCGTGTATTTGATTGAGTGACGCACCCTTTGTGTCGGGCAGGGATGCCCAAGCTCCTCAGGCCGTTGCCGGTTCTTCCTCGCGAAGCCAGTCGTATCCCTTTTCTTCCAGCTCCAGGGCCAGCTCTTTGCCGCCCGATTTGACGATGCGGCCTTTATGGAGCACATGGACGAAATCGGGAACAATGTGATCGAGGAGGCGCTGATAGTGAGTCACGACGATAAAGGCGCGGTTCTCGGTTCGCAGCTTGTTGATGCCTTCGGAAACGATACGCAGCGCGTCGATGTCGAGGCCCGAGTCCGTTTCATCAAGAATAGCGAGGCGCGGCTCCATCATGGCGAGCTGCAAAATTTCGTTGCGCTTCTTTTCGCCACCCGAGAAGCCGAAGTTTACGAAGCGGTCCGCGAAGCTCGGGTCTACATTGATGAGTTCCATCTTCTCCTTGAGCAGGTCGGCGAAATCCATGGCGTCGAGTTCTTCCAGGCCACGGCTGGTGCGAATTTCGTTCACCGCCGCCTTGAGGAAGTAGCTGTTGGAGATGCCGGGGATTTCCACGGGATACTGAAAGGCCAGGAACAAGCCCAGGCGCGCCCGCTCTTCGGGGGGCATCTCCAGGAGGTCCTGGCCCAGGAAGCTAACGCTGCTCTTTTCTTCGTCCACGTCATAGGCGCTGTGGCCAGCGAGGGTTTGGGCAAAGGTGCTCTTGCCGGAACCATTGGGTCCCATAATGGCGTGTACTTCGCCGGCTTTTACGGTGAAATCGATGCCGTTGAGGATTTTATTTCCATCCACAGAGACGTTAAGGTTTTTTACTTCGAGCATTTATCCGACACTCCCTTCGAGGCTCAGGCTCAGCAGGTTCGAGGCTTCCACGGCGAATTCCATGGGCAGGTGGTCAAAGACCTCTTTGCAGAATCCATTGACGACCAGGGAAATAGCATCTTCCTGGCAAATGCCTCGGGATTGGCAATAGAACAATTGGTCTTCACTAATTTTCGATGTGGAGGCTTCGTGCTCCACAGAAGAAGAATGGTTGCGCACGTTGATGTAGGGGAAGGTGTGGGCGCCGCACTTGTTCCCGATAAGGAGGGAATCGCACTGGGTGTAACTGCGGCTGTTGGTCGCCTTGGGCATAACCTGGATCAGGCCCCGGTAACTGCTGTCGCTCTTTCCCGCGGAGATGGTCTTGGAAATGACCGTGCTCTTGGTGTTTTTGCCCAAGTGAATCATCTTGGTGCCGGTGTCGGCCTGCTGATGGTTGTTGGTCAAGGCCACGGAGTAGAACTCACCCACGGAATTGTCGCCCTTGAGAATGCAGCTTGGATATTTCCACGTGACCGCTGAACCCGTTTCCACCTGGGTCCAGGAGATGCGCGCGTTGTCATCGCAACGGCCACGCTTGGTGACAAAGTTATAAATACCGCCCTTGCCGTCGGCATCACCGGCGTACCAGTTTTGGACGGTGGAGTAGCGGACCGTTGCCCCCTTGAGGGCCACGATTTCCACCACGGCGGCGTGAAGCTGGTTCTCGTCCCGCATGGGGGCCGTGCAGCCTTCCAGGTAGTTCACCTGGCTGCCTTCGTCGGCAATGATGAGCGTCCGCTCGAATTGCCCGGTGTTTTCCTGGTTAATCCGAAAATAGGTGGACAGATCCATGGGGCATTTGGTGTTCTTGGGAATGTACACGAAGGAGCCGTCGGTAAATACGGCGGAGTTCAGGGCCGCATAGAAGTTGTCCCCCTGAGGGACGATGGAACCCATGTATTTTTTAACCAACTCAGGATGGTCGCGAATGGCCTCCGACATGCTGCAAAAAATGATGCCGCGCTTCGCGAGAATATCCTTGTGGGTGGTGATTACGGAAACGCTGTCGAAAACAGCGTCTACGGCCACACCACTGAGGCGCTTTTGCTCGTTGAGGGGAATGCCCAGCTTTTCGAAGGTGGCCAGAATCTCGGGATCAACCTCATCCAGGCTCTTCAGTTCCTTCTTTTCCTTCGGCGCGGAATAGTAGCTGATGGCCTGGAAATCCGGTTTTGTGTAGTTGACCTTGGCCCAAGTCGGCTCTTCGCCATTCAGGCGTTTCCAACCCGCGTAGGCCTTCAGGCGCCATTCCAGCAGCCATTCAGGTTCTTCCTTCTTGGAAGAAATGAGCCGGATAACGTCTTCATTGAGACCCACGGGAATGGTTTCCGAATCGATGTCGGTGGACCAGCCGTGTTTATACTCGCGATCCGCAGCTTCGGCGGCGCGCTGATTGCTCTGCTCGACACGGCTGCCTTCGTATTTCGCCGTTTCGAGTTTTTCAGAGGGGGAAACCATTATGTAATCTCCTGTACGGTGACCGGGGTTGAATGTGCCGGTAGCGTACCTGCGATATCGGATGTATTGATGCCCGTGTCCGCCCGGTGGACATCACGGGCCGCGGCGTAAAAGGGGACGGAAGTCCGTTTGGGCGGCACCGAGGCTCCGTTGTCAACGGCCCAAGACGGTGTCGAAAGACCGCATCGCGCATCCACAACACAGTGAACAGTATGGACTTACGTTTTATTCCCACCTCGGGATTGAACGGCGACATGACACGCCTGTCCCAAGTGGCGGTTGCACGCGTTCCTTCATTTTAGCACAATGCCGTGATGCAAGGAAAAAGTGCAAGAAAAAAGCGTGGGTCCATTGTTCCATTGGCTGGATGGCGACTGTGTTGAGCAAAAAGGAACTGACGCAAGCGTAGCGAGCTACGAGCGAAGACGGGTCTGTGCCCTTTCTTGCAGGACATTCAAGGGGATCTATTCGCTATTCGTAGTCCCTGGGGTTGCTGAAATGGAGATCCGCCGAAGAGGGGCGGCCTTTGGCAAGCGAAAATCAATCTCAACCACGCTCAGCATAATTTTTCATGGCAACTACGATTCTTTTTGGTCTAGTCTGGCGCGGGAGAATCATGTCTTTCGGTTGGTTGATAATACTGCCGCGCCTTTAGTAGCGTTATGGGTCTGTGGTGTGTCGGGGAACATCAAAACCTTCTCCCCAAAGACCAGCAGTGACGGCAGTACCCCCGAACGATAAAAGGGACCTCATGGAGCAACGCGAACAAGAATTTCCCAGCGCCGAACTCTGGAAGGCGAGAGACCAATTATGGGTCACAAGGTGATGAAAGGAAACAGGGGGATATGAAAATAACGCGGATAAAGATGATTAGAGATTACCGTGTTTTTCGGGATTTCGCATGGTCGGGCGATCTGCCAGAGTTTTCCGAAAAGAACCTTATCTATGGGTGGAACGGCTCGGGAAAATCGACCCTTTCCAATCTTTTTCGTGCAATCGAGAAACGGCAAAATCTTCCTGAGGGCACCATAGAGTTCGAAATCGATGGTAGATTAGTGAAGGGCACCCAAGTTGCGACGAACGATAATCTACCCCAGATCCGTGTGTTTAATCGGGATTTTGTCACTGCTAATGTCGGCCCGGATTTCGACAAGACTACCAGTCACATCTACTTTCTCGGGGAAGAAAATGTCGAAAAGCAGAAAAGAGTTGCAGAACTAAAGGAGGGGAAAGAGCAGCTTCTGAAACAACTTTCAGAATCCACGGAGGAAGAAAGACATCAGGAATCGAGTGTCGAGGAGTATGCATCTGCGGTAGCAAGACGGATAAAAGAGGTCATGACTGCATTGGGAGCCAGTTCTTACACCAACTATACGAAGAGGAATGTAAAGGAGAAGTGGACGGAGTTCTCGAATCTGGACGAAATAGACCGTTTGGGCAAGGCGCTGGATGAGGGATCGCTAGACCGGCTTCGTGAAGCGTGTCGAGCGACGCGGAAGGAGGAAATCGGCGAACTGAAGAACCCTTTTTCTAACTTCCACAAGCATTGGCAGCGTGTATCCGCACTTCTCGCTCGCACGGTGACATCAGCAGCGATAGAACGACTCGAAGGCGACCCAAAGCTTGGCGTGTGGATTAAGCAGGGTTTTGAGCAGTTTCATGCGAGGAATCCAGAGATTTGTCCATATTGCGAGCAGACGGTTGAGAAAGATTTCTTCACTTCGCTGAACGCGCACTTTGACGATCAATTCAAACAGCTTTCAACTGAATTGGCCGCGTTGGACGCTGATCTGGGGGATCAAATAGGGCTGTTGACGGACTTTGAGATCCCACACAAGGCCAGGCTCTATGACCAGTTTCAGACGGACTTCGAAATCCGATCCAAAGGATTGTTAGACGATAGGAATTGCGCGATCGCCAACTTGGAATCACTCAGGAAATCAGTTCGGGCAAAAAAGGAGCAGCCATTTTCAAAGGTTGAACTTAGCACACCGAAACTTGAGATTGATCCCGCACACTTCGACGCAGTGAATGAAGGCATTCGGAATCACAACGCGACTACTAGAAACTTCGTAGTGACCGTAGCCAATGCAAGAAAAGGGATTGAGGATACCTACATTTCCAAGAGTTACTCAAGATTTGACACGACTCTGAAGCGTTTGGATGCGGCCAAAGCGGTCACCCAAGAGAAGCAGTCTCGCAAGAATTCCTTGGAGCAAGAGTTGGTCTTGATCGAAGGGGAGTTGGTTTCGAACCAGATTCCGGCTAAAGAATTGACGAACGATTTGCGGCACTATCTTGGGCGGGATGAACTAACGTTTGAGGTGGAGGATACGGGGTATAGAATCAAGCGGCATGGGATCACGGCATCACATCTGAGTGAGGGAGAGCGGACCGCTGTGGCATTCTTGTTTTTTCTGAAATCGCTACGCGACAAGGGCTTTGATATTGAGAAGGGCATAGTTGTCATTGATGACCCTGTGTCGAGCCTAGATTCAAATTCTCTGTTTTCTGCTTTTGGCTACTTGAAGGAGCGAACAAAGGATTCGGGCCAGCTATTTGTGCTAACCCATAGTTTTGCCCTATTTCGACAGATCAAGAATTGGTTCAACTCCGTCAACAAGGAAGATAGAAAGAGAAAGCCCGCAACGTCCTACAGTTTGGTCATGGGATTGCACAATGGTCGGCGGACTTCAGAGTTGAAACAATTAGATTTACTCTTGGAAAAGTTTGAATCGGAGTACTATTTTCTGTTTAGCGAGGTTTATAAGGCTGCGACGGACGAGGTGCCGGAAACCGATCTTGCTTATTATTACGGGCTGCCCAACATGGCACGCCGACTTGTCGAAACATTCATGGCGCATCACTATCCGGATATCAGCGGTCAGCTCTACAAAGCGTTTCAACGTGCGGAATTCGCTCCAGAGAAGAAAGAACGTATACTGAGATTCGTACACACTTTTTCACACTTGGGTAGGATATCTGAACCAGAACACGAGGCATCAATTCTCGCTGAGACAAAGATGGTGTTATGTGACTTGTTAGAAATGCTAGAAGAACTTGATGCCAATAATTTCGACGGTATGATAAAGCTGTTGTCTAACTCCAATACTGAGAATTGACCGGGATCTATCATCAAGCGGGGAAGCTGAGAAAGGTGGAGTGGAACAAGTAGGGCCGCTGCGCCGCCCTTTCAGGGCTTTTTCGTGTAAGGGCATTTTTACTCAGGGCGTTGCCCTGAGCTATTGTGCGCTGCCCCTTCGGGGCGGTGGGATTGCGTCGTCGTTGGTGATTGGACAGGTGGACCCGCGACGTGCATGGTGCGAGGGAAAACTTTCTGCTTACGCTGGGTTACGTCAGCCTTTCACGGGCAAGGGCTATCGCTCCTTGTCCGTGGCACCCGTGGTGCTCTATGCACGCCTACCCTGTTTCGCAGGTTTTCGGTCCCATCCCAGTGCTGTTATACGCGGTCATCCATGGGCTAGAATGGACTTCCCTGTAAAGTTGTATCCGAAGTGCATTTTTTGGAGGTCCTCCCATGAACACCCTTGTTTCTCTTGCGTTGATTCTGTCCGCTGCGCCGCAGGTTGTCCAGCAGTGGGATTTCAGCTCCGAGGCCGACTTGGCGGCGTGGCAGCCGAATACCCATTTGGCGGAGGTGTCGCTGCGGGAAGGAGCGCTTCATGCACGGGCCACCGATTGGGACCCCTTTTTTGTTTGCGATGGGATTGAGGTTCCGGCGCGGTCCTGGCAGGTGGTGGTGATCCGCATGCGGGCGACGAAGGCGGGGCAGGGCGACTTCTTCTGGACGGCGGACACGTCGGGTCCCTTGGGCGGGTTGTCCGAACAGCGTAAGGTTCGTTTTCAGGTTCCGGGGGATGGCGCGTGGCACGACATCGCGCTCTACCCTTTCTGGCAGCGTGCGGGCGTGATTCGCAAGCTCCGACTGGATGTCTACGATGGGGCCGAGTTCGATATTGATTCGATTAGTATCAAGGACTGGGATGGTGGCGCCGAACCGACCACGGAAACCACGTGGGACCGGGCGGCTCTGGAATCCTGGCAGTCCTTTAGCGAGGGGCGCGATTTGTGGTCGCCGCCTTCGTCGGTGGATACGGAAGATCTTGGTTGGGCGAGTGTGACGGTGGAGGCGACGAAGGATGGCGTGGGTGCCTTGTTGTGGGGAACGGCGGCGCGCATGGGCTTGCATCGTCAAGAATTTGCGATTCGTGCGGGTACGAGAACCTATAACCTGGAGTTGCAGGGCGTGCTTGGTTGGGCATCTCTTGTGGCTTTGGGGCTTCACGTGCCGCAGGGTGGGATGCGCGTGACGGCCTTGGAACTGGGGGATTCGCCTTCTGGTCCTGCGGATGTCCAGATGACCTATTTTGGTGTGGAGGATGGCGTTAACCGTGTGGGACGGCCCGCACGGGTGACGGCCCAGTTTACGAACCGGGGTGGTATGGTGGTTCCCCGTCTTACGGGGCGCTTGACGGCACCGGCGGCGCTGACGGTACGGCCCGTGGAGACGACGGCGACGAACCTCGACTTTGAAAGTCGCGGCGTCCTTACGTGGACCGTCGAGGCATCGGAACCGGGCGAATATCCCGTAACATTGGAACTGGCGGGTGGTGACAGCCCACTGACCGCGTCGGCGATGCTGGTGGTAAGTGCCCGCCCCGAAGTCACGCCGACGGATTATGTGCCCGTGCCTCACCCCGTGAAGACGAGCGTGGATGTGGCGGCCTATTACTTCCCCGGCTGGAACAGTCCCGCCAAGTGGGATCCCATCCAGCGGGTGGCACCCGTTCGGAAGCCCGTGCTCGGGTGGTACGACGAGGCCAACCCGGAGATTGTGGATTGGCAAATCAAGTGGGCCGTGGAAAATGGCATCACCGTGTTTCTGGTGG
>JAJRPE010000058.1 GCA_024280935.1 Candidatus Hydrogenedentota bacterium | reverse complement strand
TTGAAGTGGCCCTCGTTTTTGTGAGATTCGGTATGTGAAACCACGCTCTTCCCGTGTCTCTGAGGGGCATGGTCCGCGTCAGTCCCTGAAGCTCGAAGCCACCTCTTGACCCTGTTAATGCGCATGACACTAATTCTCCACGCGACCGCCCTCGGCCAAGAGGCTCAACATCTTCTCAATGTCGGTCGTCGGAAAACTGCACACAAAGTTCTTGCACACATAGGCCGTGGCTTCGCCGTCGAGACTCTTCTGGGAATCTGTATAGGAGGCAATTTTCGTAATAAGCGGTTCCGCCTCACCATCGGGCCGAAACAGAACGACCTTGTTGGGAATAAAGGGCTTGTTCAGCGCGGCCACCATGGATTGGGTGTCCGCCTTGCCCTTTTCGCCCGCAATGACCACTTCGTAGGATGGCCCGGCGGCAAAATCGAGGCCGAGGAGCATGAGGGCGAAGTTCGACGGGCTGGCCGACACGGTGCCACCAAAAGCCTGGGCGGTCGCGTTCGCCTTGTCTTCGAGGGTTGTATCCCCTGTCATGCGGCTGAGCCGAAGCAAATTGTAGACCGCCACAGAATTCCCCGAAGGGATGGCCCCGTCGTAAACCGTCTTGGGGCGCATGATGAGCGCTTCGGCATCATCCGCCGTCATGTAGAAACCGCCGTCCTTTTCGTCCCCGTAATGCTTCGCCATAAGCGCGTTAAGTTCGATGGCGGCCTCCAGGTATTTTTCGTCGAAGGTCGTCTCATAAAGCTCCAGCAAACCCCACACCACAAAGGCGTAGTCCTCCTGCTGCGCCGGGATACCCGCATGACCGCCACGGTATCGGTGAAGGAGCCGCCCGTCCGCCGTGCGCATGGTACCGAGCAAAAAGTCGACGGCCTTGATCGCGGCGATACGGTGTTCCACGCTTCCCAAGGCCCGGCTGGTTTTCGCCAGGGCGGCGATCATGAGGCCATTCCAGTCGGTGAGAATTTTATCATCCTTATAGGGGTGAATCCGTTTCTCACGCACGGTGAAGAGCTTGTTTCGGCTCGCTTCCAGTCGCACACGAAGAGCGTCGTCATCCAACGTTTTTGACCGGTGTGGAATGTTGGTTTTGTGTGTTTTGCCTTCGGCCCAGTTTCCTGCCTTGTCAAAATTAAGTGCCTCCGCATACAAGGTGCCCTCTTCTTCACCAAGAATCTCCATGACTTCATCGATGGTCCAAACGTAAAACTTACCCTCCTCCCCCTCGCTGTCGGCATCTTCCGCTGAATAAAAACCGCCTTCCGGGGCGGTCATATCGCGCATGACATAACCCAGGATCTCCGAGGCGGTATCGGCGTAAAATTGATTGCCCGTCGCCTGGTAGGCCTCGGTGTAGGCCATGGTCAACAGTGCCTGGTCGTAGAGCATCTTCTCAAAGTGCGGCACCAACCATTCGGGATCGGTGGAGTAACGGTGAAACCCGTGGCCCACGTGATCGTACATGCCGCCCAAGCGCATTTCGGTGAGGGTCTTCTCCACCATGGCCAGGGCCTGCGCTTCGCCAGAGCGTTTCCAATAGCGCAACAAATACATCAGTCGGTGGGGTGTCGGAAACTTGGGTGCCCCGCCAAAGCCGCCCCGTGCGCTGTCGAAAGTGTCCTTGTGCTGGCGGTAGGCCTGGGGCAACAGCGCCCCGGGGTCCACATCGCCCGGCTTGCCCACCCGCTGTTCCTGGAGATATTTCGTGATACTCTCCCCCGCTTTCGCAAACTTCGCCGGATCCGTTTTGTAGGCCGCCGTGATCTTTGGCAACAGTTCCATCATGCCGGGACGCCCGAATTTACTTTGCTTCGGGAAGTAGGTTCCGGCGAAGACGGGTTTGCGATCCGGCGTCAGAATAACCGTCATGGGCCAACCCCCGCTCCCGGTCATCGCCTGCGTGACACTCATGTAGATTTCATCAATATCAGGACGCTCTTCCCGATCTACCTTAATGGACACAAAGCCCGCGTTCATGAGGGCGGCCACTTCGTCGTCTTCAAAGGACTCGTGCTCCATCACATGGCACCAGTGGCACGTGGAATAGCCTATGGAAAGAAATACGAGCTTTCCTTCCGCCTTGGCCTGCTCAAAGGGAGCATCCCCCCACGCGTTCCAGTCCACGGGGTTGCGGGCGTGCTGAAGCAGATAAGGACTCCGCTCAAAGACAAGCCGATTGAACTCCTCGCCACCGTCTTCGGGCAGCGCCGCAATGGCTTCCGCCGAGGGCAGGGGTTCGCGGGTCTTGCCCTCTTCGGCGACAATGCGGCTGGAGGCCATAAAGCTGCCCGCGAAGGCAAGCAAAAGAAGTGCGGTGAGAGAGCTGTGACGCTGATGCATGGGGAATACCTTGTAGTGGACGATGAGTAGCCTGAACTCGCGTGCATCATAGCATGGGGGTTTATTCGCGCACGAATGGAACGACGCGAAATTTGGTATCGTTCTCCCCTATCGTATTCGCGCGGGAGAGCTATCCCTAAATAGCAAGCAAACTCGTGGCGGGTGCCACCTACACAGACGCGAGGAACGAGCGGCTTTGTGGGTGCGTCCCCCTTATCCCAATAGCTTCGCATCATAAAGCACTGCTACGGGTGCCACGGGTAAGCCCGCCAGGGTTTACCCGTGTAGAAGCGCTGTCTCGGAATCTGGATAGTTTCCCCCACCTATAGGGACTACACGGGTAAGCCCTGAGAGGCCTACCCGTGGCACCCGACGTGGGTCTTTACAAGAAAGCACCAAATCCAATTCCACCGGGAACAGAAATTCTGAACGAAGAAACATCGGGGGAATGACGACGTATGTTCACCGTAGACGCAATGGTTCGAGTCGCTTTCCGCAACTTGCACCCACAAGCTTAGCCGGGAACCGGCTGCGCGTGTAGGTGGCACCCTTGGGGTGATTCGATGCCCATGTGATGCGTAAATGCGCCATGCGCACGCTCGTTGAAGCGGTCTGCTATCGTGTGTATAGTAACGCATGCTCCTTGGCGCAGAGGAAACTACCATGATTGGAACACGCTTTATGTTCATAACGATGGCATTGGTGCTGGCCGCGAACCTGGCCGTTGGCAACTTGGCCAACGCACCCGAAGGCTGGGTCCCTGTCGATGTGCGGGAGGATACACGGCCCACCTTCGCCTATGACGATCAGGGCGGACCCGATGGCCAAGGTGCCTTTGTCATCGAGACCGATGACCGCGAAGGTCTGGATGGGCGCTGGGTCAAGACCTTCCCGGTGGAAGGCGGCGAATACTACCGTTTTCATGCGCTGCGGAAGCTGAGCAATGTGGAATCGCCCCGACGCTCGGCGTTGGCGCGTATCTTCTGGCGCAACGACAAAGGTCAAGCGGTACGCCATGCCTTCAAGGGAGCCAAGAGCTACGCGGGCAACGCCCCCCCCATGGCAGAACCAGAATACCCTCAGGACCGCGACACAAACGCCAAGGGCTGGTGCGAAGTAAGTGACATCTATCTGGCGCCGCCCGGTGCCACCAAAGCCATTGTGGAACTCCACTTTCGCTGGGCGGCCAATGCGAAGGCCGAGTGGGGCGCGTTTTCCTTCGCGAAGAGCGCTCCCCCGGAAAAACGCCTCGTGCGCTTGGCGACCGTCCATTACCGGCCCAAGGGTGGTACGACCGCGATGGAGAACCGTGAACAGTTCGCGCCCTTCGTCGCCGAAGCCGCCGCGCAGAAGGCCCACATCGTCGTGCTGCCAGAGACGTTGACCTGCATGGGCAATGGCAAGTCCATGCTCGATGTGGCGGAGTCTATTCCCGGCCCCTCCACCGAATACTTTGGTGGCCTGGCGAAAAAACATGGACTCTATATCGTCGCGGGCCTTGTGGAACGGGCGGATCACCTCCTCTACAACGTGGCAGTGCTCATTGACCCCCGTGGTGAGGTTGCGGGCAAATACCGCAAAGTGACGTTGCCCCGTGGCGAAATAGACGCGGGGATTGTGCCCGGCAATGAATACCCGGTTTTCGACACCGACTTTGGCAAAGTGGGCATGATGATTTGCTACGACGGCTTCTTCCCCGAAGTGGCCCGCCAACTCAGCAACAACGGCGCGGAAATCATTGCCTTTCCCGTGTGGGGCTGCACCCCCATGCTGGCGGCGGCGCGAGCCTGTGAGAATCACGTCTACATCGTCAGCAGCACCTACACCGACGTGAGCAGCGACTGGATGGTCACGGGCATTTTTGATCGCGAGGGCGACCTCATCGCCCAAGCCAAGGAATGGGGTACGGTTGCTGTCACCGAGGTCGACCTCAACCAACACCTCTATTGGACCAGCCTGGGCGACTTCGGCGCGGAACTGCCCCACAACCGCCCGTTGCTGGAAAAGGGAAACTAATGGAAATCTGGGACGGACACTGCCACATCAGCGGCTTCAGCGGCACGCCTGCGGAGCGCGTGGGCAAGGCCCTCGAAATCGCTGACCGCATGGGCGTCGAAAAGCTCTGCATCTTTATGGGCACCTCCTTTCAAACCGAACCCACGGCCGAACAGTTGATTAAGGCCAACGACGAGGTCTTGGAGGCCGTAGCCGCGTGGCCCGACCGGGTCTTTGGCTGGGTCTACCTGAGTCCCGCCCATCTGGAGACGAGCCTGGCGGAACTCGAACGCTGCGTGGCGAAAGGCCCCATGGTGGCCATCAAGCTCTGGGTTGCCCAGAATTGCGACACGCCCGAAGGCGATACGATTTTCAAACGGTGTACAGAGTTGAAGGCCCCGGTCTTCCAACACACCTGGCGCAAAATCACTGGCAACCTGCCCGGCGAGTCCATGGCTGTGGACCTCGCGCGCGTGGCCGAAAGGCACCCCGACGCGACCATCATATGCGGGCATACGGGCGGCGATTGGGAACAGGGCATACGCGCCATTCGGCCCTACAAGAACGTTTACGCCGATCTGGCGGGCGGCGACCCAACGGCGGGCGTCACGGAGATGGCGGTCCGGGAATTGGGTGCGGAGCGTATCCTCTACGGAAGCGACATTCCTGGTCGCAGCTTTGGATCGCAGATCGCGAAGGTCCAGGGCGCACGTATCAGCGAAGCGGAGAAGGCGTTAATATTTGCGGATAATCTGAAACGTATCTTGGCACCGATATTGGAGACGAAGGGGGTGGCGGTTGGCTAAAAAAGGAAAACCTGAACCACGAATGGACACGAATTTACACGAACGGGAAAAAAGAAGAACTGACTCATTCCTGTTAACGAAAAAGGGAAAGTGGCATAGCCGTCCCGGCTGTGATTCACAGGCCGCAGGCCTGTTCTCTCGTTCCCAAGCTCTGCTTGGGAATGCAGATGCCGGAGCTCTGCTTCGGAGAGGGTTCTTCGCGTTTGGTGAGGGAGCCAACGACCATGATGAGTCCGTTACGCGGAGCGTAACAACATGTATTCCCATGCAGAGCATGGAAACGAGTCCTGTATCGGTCCCTTGCGTCTCTTACGTCCCTTATGTCCCTTCCCCAGCCGCCACGCCACACGTGAAAGCTAAGCCATGTTCATAGACACCAACACCTACATCGGCCAATGGCCCTTTCGCAGCCTCCCAACCAACACCGTAGATGGCCTCCTTGCCACGTTGAGCCACTATGGCGTGGAGCAGGCCTGGACGGGCAGCTTCGACGGGCTCTTCCATAAAGATGTCGCCGGAGCCAATGCGCGACTCGTGGAAAACTGCGCGGTCCACGATAACGGCATCCTCCTCCCTTTCGGCACGGTCAACCCCACCCTGCCACGCTGGGAAGAAGATCTCCGGCGCTGTGCCGAAGACCACGGGATGAAGGGCATCCGTCTCCACTCCAATTACCACGGCTACACCCTTGACGACGCGGTCTTCAAGGCGCTGCTCGAACAGGCCACCGAGCGTAACCTGCTTATACAGCTCGTGGTCACCATGGAAGACGAGCGGATGATGCATCCCCTCATGCGCGTGCCCCATGTGGATGTGGCGCCGCTGCCATCACTCCTCGAAAGCCTCCCGTCAGCGCGGCTGGTATTGCTCAATGCCTTTCGGGGTGTCCGGGGCAAAGCGCTCGACAGCCTCGCCGCCGCAAAGCAGATCTACTTCGATATCGCGTGGCTCGAAGGCATCGCGGGCATCCGGCGCATTGTCGGCCAGATTCCCATGGAGCGGCTCGTTTTTGGTTCCTACGCGCCCTTCTTTTATTTTGAATCATCGCTGTTGAAACTGAAAGAGTCGCCCCTGACCGACGAAGAATTGGCCGCCTTGCAGGGTGGCAACGCAAAGGCACTTTTCATATGACGCGGGGCAACAGGAACACTCTCTTAAAGGGGGTTGGGCATTCCTGCCCGACACAAGGACCGCGACGGTCAATCCAGAGAGCATGGCATCACAATGATTTCCCTGGCCGCCAGCAGGGTATTAAGAAGTTGAGGCCTTCCCTTGGACAGAGCCATCTGGAAGGCATGCGCTCACCTTATGTCGGGCAGGAATGCCCACCCCCTATACGTCGCCCTCTGGTTAACCCAAGGGTGAGCGAGCTTAGTGGGTAGATCATATCAATTTATAACCAGGCAAGGAGTTGAGGAAATGAGCACAAAGAAAACCATACGACGCAGGGAATTCATGGCCGCTTCTGCGGGATTGGCCGTCGCAGGCCTCGCCGCGAGCCAACGCGCCACGG
>JAJRPE010000057.1 GCA_024280935.1 Candidatus Hydrogenedentota bacterium | reverse complement strand
TCGTGAAAATTCGACAAAAATACCGTCGGTGCCACGGGTTATCTCTTAAGGGCCAAGATGCCACGGACCATGAACATTTACCATTTACAGAAAGAAACAAGATCATGTGTTTAGCGATACCCGGTAAAGTCGTGGAAATTATCGAGGACACCCCCCTCACCCGGCAGGCCAGGGTGAGTTTCGATGGGGTCATCAAGTCCATTTCTCTGGCGCTCCTGCCCGAGGCCACCGTCGGGCAGTATGTGCTGATTCACGCCGGTGTGGCCATCAGCGTGGTCGATGAGGAGGAGGCCCAGGAGACCTTCGCCTACCTCAAAGAGATCGACGAACTCGAATTGCCCGAGGAATTTTCGTCATGAAATACATGGATGAATATCGCAATCGGGACGATGTCCACCGACTGGCCGATTCGATTAGGAAAATTTGTACCCGGCCCCATTCGATTATGGAGATTTGCGGGGGCCAAACCCATTCTATTGTTCGCTTCGGTATTGACCAAATCCTGCCCGAGGAAATAACGCTGATCCATGGGCCGGGTTGTCCCGTATGCGTTACGCCCGTGGAGATGATCGAGAAGGCGCTCCGCCTCGGTGCCATGCCCGATGTTATCCTCTGCACCTTCGGCGATATGATGCGCGTGCCCGGAACGGACCAGGATCTTCTCGGAATCAAGGCCCAGGGGGGTGATGTTCGCTTTGTCTATTCGCCCCTGGATGCGGTAGGTATTGCGGCGGACAACCCGGAAAAGGAGGTGGTGTTTTTCGGCGTTGGTTTTGAGACCACGGCCCCGGCCAATGCGTTGGCCGTCAAGACGGCGGCACAAAAAAAACTGAGCAATTTTTCCATGCTTTCCTCCCATGTGCTGGTGCCCCCGGCGATGGAAGCCTTGCTCTCCTCAGAGCACTGCGCCATAGACGGTTTTCTCGGGGCGGGCCATGTTTGCACCATCATGGGCTGCACGGAGTATGAGCCTATTGCCCGGAAATACAAGGTGCCCATTGTGGTGACGGGATTCGAACCCCTGGATCTGCTTCAGGGTATTCATATGTGCGTGCGCCAGCTTGAGGAGGGGCGCTTCGAGGTGGAAAATCAGTACGCCCGCTCCGTTACCCAGCAGGGGAACACGGAGGCCCAACGGCTGTTGCGCGAGGTTTTTGAAGTCGTGCCCCGAAAATGGCGGGGCCTCGGTCCTATCGATGCCAGCGGCCTTCAGTTGACGGCGGCCTACCGCGCCTTTGATGCGGAGCACCGTTTCCCCCTGGATGATATTGTCGCTCACGAGTCCGAACACTGTATCAGCGGCGAGATTCTTCAGGGCCTGAAAAAACCTTCTGATTGTCCCGCCTTCGGAAAGCAATGCACGCCCGATCAGCCGCTGGGTGCGCCCATGGTTTCCAGTGAGGGAGCCTGTTCCGCCTACTATCGCTACCGACGCAGCGCCACGCCCGCGACGGCAGACCGGGGAGAATGACAATGAGCATCGATGCTGACGGAGGCCTTGCTTGCCCCGTACCCCTATCGAATACCAGCCACGTCGCCATGGCCCATGGCGGCGGCGGCACCCGGATGCGCGATCTGATCGACCAGGTATTCATGAGCCGTTTCCGAAACGATCTGGGGGATGGGCAGAATGATTCCGCCATCTTGCATTTTGGAGGCGAGCGGCTGGCCTTTACCACCGATTCTTTTGTGGTGGATCCGCCTTTCTTTCCGGGGGGCAACATCGGTTCGCTGGCCGTTCATGGCACCATCAACGATCTCGCCATGTCGGGCGCGAAGCCCCTCTATCTCTCCGCCGGGTTTATCCTGGAAGAGGGCTTTGAGATTAGCAAGCTGGAGCGGGTGGTGGATTCGATGAAAGCGGCTGCGGACGAAGTGGGGGTCAAGATTGTAACGGGCGATACCAAGGTGGTGGAGCGGCGTAACGGCGAGGGAATTTACATCAACACAGCCGGCATCGGGGTTATTCAGCACGATAAAACCATGGAGGCCCGTGCGATTCGGCCCGGGGACCATGTCATCGTAAACGGGGATCTGGGACGACACGGGATGGCTATCATGACGACCCGCGAAGGCTTTGAACTGGAGACCCCCATCGAGAGTGATTCCGCCGCCTTATGGCCTGCGGTCCAGGCCCTGCTGGAGGCCGATATCGACGTGCATTGTTTCCGGGATCTGACACGGGGCGGTCTCGCCAGTGCCCTGAACGAACTCTCCGAATCGTCGGGTTACGGCATCCATATTACAGAGTCCCGGATACCGGTGAATTCCACCGTGCGCGGTGTTTGCGAGATACTCGGTTTTGATCCCCTCCACGTCGCCAACGAAGGTCGCATGGTGGCTTTCGTCGCACCCCGGGATGCCGAGCGGGCGGTGGAGATTCTCCAGGGCGTAAATCCCGACATAAGCGCCGCCGACATCGGGGTCGTTGGCTCAACGAAGGAAAAGCGCGTTACCCTGGAAAGCGTTATCGGCGTGCCCCGTATTCTGGACATGTTGAGCGGCGAACAGCTTCCCCGCATCTGCTGAGAAGCAGGCGTAAAGAGAAAGATTCTTCGACTGGGAGAATAGTGAAATGGCAAGCGTTCACGGCCCGGGCATCTTGGCCCTTAAAAAACAGCCTACGGGTGCCACGGGTAGGCCTCTCAGGGCTTACCCGTGAAGGGAGACAGTTCAGAATCAGTAACCACCGGCAAAGCCGGGGGTATGAGGAAGGCCCCTAAAAGGGGCCGATGTCACCGGTAAAACCGAAAGACTAAGTGCTCTTTTAATCCACGAAGTGGATGACGGAACTTAGCCTGGGGTGAAGCGAGGTACGAGCGAAACCCCAGGTAGCTGTGCTCTGAAGCTCCCAAACCCGCGTAGCGGGTGACGGAAAATGCCCAGGCTGTCCGTCGACCGCTTCGCGGGCTTTTCATCCTTCGTCCTCTATTCCCAGGGTTGCGCTCGTACCTCGCTCCACCTTGGGCTAAGTTCCTGTACCCCTCCGGGGTACCATCGTAATCCCACACGTTAATGTATACTGCAAGCACCCTGAACTACGCTGAAACGGCAGAGCCTTATGAATTCTCACCGGCAAAGCCGGTGGATTAACTATGATTTAGAGGCAACGATTCTGCACGGGTAAATCCTACCGGCTCCCGTGGCACCCGACGGTTGCTTTTGTTGACCATAAGGTGTCCGTATCGTGAACGGTTACTTGAAATGAAAGGGACAATATGCCCACAAGAATTGCGTTCGTGATAATTGCCTTGATGCTGGTGGCGCTCGGGTGTGACACACTAAATCCAACCATGCGACTTTCACCCGTGGGCGCGTCGACGGACTCAGCCCGCCCGAACGCTGAACCGCATCTCGTTTCAAATACGGAACTCATTTCAGAGGAATTACCGGCCCTCGACGAGCGTCTCCTTCTTGGCAAGCGCTTCGACGTGTACAAGGCTGGAGAATTCTTTGTGCAACCCGTGGGTGGCCTGTGGTCCGATAATGCGCTGGGTATCAGCATACTGGTTAAAAATACGGGTACCGTCCCCTGGGATATTCCCCTTGATAGATCGACGTTCGTGCCAAAAGACATGCACAGGGCCTGGCACAAGGAAGGGATGGAATTCGACCCATTTATTGCATTCATCGACTTCGGTGCGGACGGTATCTCAATTCTCGCTGTTCCCGAAGACGTCTCGCCACAGATAGCGTTCATGCCTTCGGCCAAGAGTCGCTGGTCCAATGTGCATGACGCGCTTGAGTCGAGAATGCAGAGCTACTACAAGGACTTCGAAGGCCATGTGGTGAAGGGAATGCTGTCGTCCGTGATAGTACCTCCTGGGGAGTCAGCGTTTATATTTCTTGTTTTCCCCGTGGGTTTTATCGAACGCGGGGAGTTTGTCTTTCCTGTCGACAGAAAGCGGGAAGTACGAATTGAGTTTTCGGAGTAGAGGTAGAAGCATTGGGTTATGCACCGCGCATTTTGACCCAACATTCAGGAGAAAATATAGTGATAAAGGCCCTTGCTCTCCACCTTGTGGTTGCGTTGGCTCTTACAGCAAGCGTCGTCGCAGCAGCGTCACCGCAACTTCGGTCAGTTCGTTACGAAGGTATTCGCCCGAGCGATCCGGGCGGGCGCGGTGGACTGCCCAATCCCGAACGGGGCTTTCGCCACGAAATCTACATTGGACAGCCGCCGGGGAGTTCTCTGTGGGGCGTTGGTGCCTATCTGAGAGACAAAGCACCTAAAGGCTTTACCGACGACTGGTGGTTGATGAATGTGCGCCGCTACAGTTCTCACGGGATTACCCTGGCGCAGGCTTATTGCTACCTGGACGACTTCATCGACGGCCCCATCTCCGAAGAAAAATTGGCCTTTTTGCAGCGCAGCTTGGATCGCTGTCGCGATACGGGTATCAAGGTGTTGCTTCGCTTTGCCTACGAAAAGAACATGAAAAAAGAGCGGGGTCCTACCGCAGAGAGGATACTAGCCCACCTCGATCAACTCGCACCCCTGATTCAGTCAAACAAAGACATCATCTATGTTTTTCAGGCGGGTTTTGTGGGAGCGTGGGGCGAGTGGCACAGTTCCACCCACCGAATCGAAGAAGATCACGCGGCGCTGGCCGCCATCCTAGCCAAAGAACTTGAGGTGGTTCCCGAAGACCGGATGATTCAGCTTCGGATACTGCCCCGGTACAAGCGTTGGGTGCTGGATGCCCCAATCCTGGATGCCCTCGTCGAACTGAATGAGCAGAATGCTTTTTCGGGAATTCCCGCTGCCCGCATCGCTCTGGCAGACGATGGATTCCTGGCCAACCAGTCGGATGGCGGCACTTGGACTGAGCCGCCTTTTTACGCCAATCCGGGCAATCCTGAGTTTGATGCCTTTACCCGGGAAAGCTCTTGGCTCGCCGTGGATGGGGAACTGTTCTGGTCCGACCTGGGCGGTGAAATTGATGGGCTGCGTGCGGCCAGACGCTTGCGCCTGCACCATTACAGTAGCCTGAGTTTTACCCATTCCTACTCGGGATACGAAGGCAAGCCCTTCTCCATTGACCGCTGGATGGAAACGCCCCTAACCGCCGAAGAACTGCATCAGGCGAAGTTGCCCGTCTCAAGGAATTATTTCGAGGACGGGGCTGGGAAGCCCGTGGTGCGCACCCAGTTCGAGTACATCCGCGATCACCTCGGCTACCGCATCGAGTTACAGCAGGCATCCTTTCCCGCAATGGTTACGCAGGGTGACGACATTCCCATGACGATTGACCTCATCAACCGGGGCTTCGCTACCCTCGTCAATCCCCGTTCCGTCTATCTGGCCCTCATCAATACATCGGGAGAATTGGCCCGCACACAGAAAGTCTCCGCGAATCCCCACACCTGGCAACCCTTTCAGCCGGGCGACGGGGACTATTCGCCGCTGACGCACCAAATCAAGGGAAAGATTTCCACAGACACGTTTCCTGCGGGCGAATATATGCTGGGACTTTGGATGCCGGATGCTACCGAATCTATTGCGAAAGATGCCCGCTATGCCGTGCGTGCCGCCAACGGTGATGTGCCCTGGTGGACAAGCGCCGCAGGCGAATACGGGATTAACGTGCTGGGTCGCGTTGAAGTGCGGTCTTCTGCGAAGTGAGAACCCTTCCTGATCGCCACCTGTTTTACAGACAATGAATCCAAGGAGAACCATAATGAGCGGTCGTGTGGTGTTTGTCTTTTCGTTGATGGCAGGCCTTGCTATGACTTCCGCGATGGCAACGTCCTTTTCCGAACTGGAAAACAGGGACGGGATTTACTATGAGAAATCCGCAACAGCGCCTTTTACAGGAAGCATCTCCGAAAACTACGTGCAGGGAGAAAAGCGCTTTGTCGCAACGTATGAGGGCGGAAAACTTCAGGGCGAATTTATCGAATGGTATCCCAACGGCAACAAAAAATCGACGGGACGCTACAAGGACAACAAGCTGGACGGCCCATTGACCACCTGGCTCGAAAGTGGACAAATGAGGTCCGTCAAGCACTATAAAGCGGGTCGACTGGCGGGTATAGCTCGTCAATGGCATACCAACGGCAACAAATACTATGTCAAGCACTACAAGAATGATGCCCTCGATGGAGAAGCAATTGTGTGGCACAGCAACGGCCAGTTGCGGTATCAGTGGACCTATCAGGACGGAAAGGCTGTTGGCGAAAGAGTAGCGTGGAATGAAAATGGAAAAAAGAAACAGGCGCCGCTATCCCAGTAGCGTCGTCATGCCCTGGGCAAGAAGGTTGTCGATCTCGGGGGCGCAGAAGGCGACGGAGCATTCGTAGCCGCCCAGGGGATATTCCTCTTTCGTGGGGATGTACCAAGGGCCGCCATCGCCGTAGGAGGCCGTGGCTACGAAGCGGTCGGGGGCTTGCTTCTGGGCGCGGAGTTGGTATTGGATGAAGCACTCGGCGGGCAGATGGAGCAGGGAAATGTCGTTGAGCGCCAGGCTGCTGAGGATGATGGGGGTCTGTTTCTCCAGCCGTTGCAGCCAGGCCAAGGTATAGGAAGACCGGTTCCGGGCCACCACCTTCGCATCATGGTTGCCGATTTCCTTCGCGAGTGCGGCAGCGTCATATTTGGCGTTGGGCGGTGGCAGGAGGTCGGCGGTGCGCCAGGCGATGCTTTCGATGGGTTTGGGCGACAGGGTTGCTTCCGAGGCGACGATGCCATCGTACATGCGTTGGGTAAGATCGATGCGGGCCTGTTTTGATCCGTCGTTGTATTTGCCTGCCGCGATGTTGCCCGCGCAGCCTGTGAAATAGAGGTGGGTGCAATCCGGTTCTTCGGCTTGCCGACGTTTTCGTGCGAGTCCCGCAAAGTCACTGCTGACCCGTCCATCGCCGTAGTAACTCATGGGGTGGGTCGCGTAGTAGTGGCACGACGCGATCTTTTCATCCTGGTCGTAGAAGGCCACCGTCTTGAGCCAGGGATCGATGAGGCCTTCCGGCATAGCCCGCAGCGTCTCATTCCCGCAACTGCTGCCCCGCATGGCCTTGACCGTGCCATCGGGATTGCGCGATACGCGGCGATTCGAGGCGACCTTTTCCACCTTGCCCTGGCCGTGGGCCACGTGGGTAACAGGCCGGGCCTTCTTCAGGCCCTCCTTTACAACGGCTTGTCCCCGCTCCAGGCACTGCTGGAAAAATTCTGGATCGACAATGTCCGGGAGGTCGCCCTGCGCCAACACAAGCGCCTCGGCATCAAGGCAGGCGAAGGGGGCATTGTGCTGGTGGACGCATTGTACCGCGACCCGATCCGGGGTGGTCCCTGCCGCTTCCGCCAGGGCGCTGCGCCACGCGATGTGGGCCGAGTTCGAGAGACCGGTCCAATCGACGGCACAAAGGACGATAGGCTTTCCCGCGCCCAGCAATACGAACCCAATCGCTTCCAGCGGGTCATCGACCCCTTCAACGGGCTTAATCCAGCCGCCGCAGAGGGAATGGCCCATAGGCGGCGTCACATCAAAACGGAACGGAGCCAGACGGAGACCGCCTGCGGCTTGTGCTGCCCCATTGGCACGGCCCGGAAGCAAGGTCCATCCGATAGCGGTGCTCGCGAGGCTCTGGGCAAGAAATTGATGTCTTGAGGTGAACATGGTGGGAATCTCCAAGGGGGTGGTGTGTATTGCTTCTTGCATCATTTAAGCAGAGTGTAAGACCCAGTGCAAGCGGAGGCAGAATGAAGACAGTGCAAGCACATCTAAATCCTGGTTGCTCCATTGTTCCCCGGTGAGAATTCATCAGGATTCGCCGTAACATCGCGTGGGCCATTCCCTTTGTCCATGGCATCCTTGTTGCAGGTCGTGAACACATATTTTTTCTTCGTGCTCTTCGTGCCCTCTGTGGTGCAAAATAGAGCTTCACAAGGAAGGCAACGGAAGCCGATACGCATGTGACGCATCTCTCCAAAAAAGGAAGAAGAATGAAATACTCCAACACCTCGCAATTTACCCGTGCCATCGTCTTGACGCTGACTGTCCTGGCGATGCATTTGACCGCAGCAGCCGCCCCATCCATTGTGGTGGGAATCGATGCCTCGCCATCCACGCGCTATGCTGCCGAGGAATTACAGTCCTTCCTCGCGCAGATGACGGGGACGACTTTGCCCATCGTCCTGGATGACGTGCCCCTTCCTGACAGTGGTTTCGTCGTGGGGATGAATGCCCACACCCGTGCCTTGATGAAGCGTGGGGCCAAAGGTGCGATGCTGGCGAAGTCCCTCAAAGGGCTCGGCGACGAAGGCTACGTGTTGCAAAACGTGGAGTCCTATCTGGTCATTGCGGGCAGTGATGTGCGGGGCACCCTCTATGGAGTCTACGATTTGCTGGAAGAGCACTATGGCTGCCGCTGGTTTACGCCCGAGGTATCGTCCATTCCCAAACTGGACTCCCTGGCCATCCCAAAAATCACCAAGCGCGTTGTGCCCATCCTGGAATCACGGGAACCCTTCACGGCGGATTGCCGTGATGGAGATTGGGCCGCACGCAACCGGATGAACAGCAGTGCCGCCGCCCTGGAAGAAAAACACGGAGGGAAAGTTCGTTTTGGCAATGGACTTTTTGTCCACACCTACAACGTGCTCATGCCCCCCAGTGAGTTTTTCGCGGCGCACCCGGAGTACTTTGCCCTGGTCGATGGGAAGCGTCTCGGGGAGCGCACCCAGCTGTGCAATACCAACGAAGACGTAATTCGTATCTGCACGGAGCGCATGCTCGAACGTATCGCCGCCGACCCCGACGCCTTTGTCTACTCCCTGTCGCAAAATGACTGGTTGAACTGGTGCGAATGCGATAAATGCACGGCCATCGCGGACCACGAAGGAACGCAGATGGGGCCTGTGCTCTATCTGGTCAATCGGGTCGCCGAAGCTGTGGAGAAGGTGTATCCCGACAAGGCCATTGAAACCCTGGCCTATCAATACACCCGCAAGGCCCCGAAACACATGCGACCGCGCGACAACGTCATCATTCGGCTGTGCAGCATTGAGTGCGATTTTATGCATCCGCTGGCCACGGGTGACGCGCCGGAGAACCAGGAATTTGTCCGCGATCTGGAAGCCTGGTCGAAGGTCTCCGAGCGCCTGTGGATTTGGGACTACGTGACCAGCTTTCGCAGTTACCTGTGTCCCTTTCCCAACCTGCGGGTCCGGGATGACAACATCAAGCTCTTCGTGGCCAACAACGTGAAGGGGATCTTTGAGCAGGATGTCTACAACACCCTTGGCGGCGAATTCTCCGCGTTGAGTGGCTACCTGAATGCCAAGCTCCTCTGGAACCCCGACTACGGTGAGGATCGCGCTATTAACGAGTTTCTGGCGGGGGTTTATGGTGCGGCTGCGGCCCCGATTCGTGCGTATATCGATCTGCTCCATGACCATGTGGCGGAAAATAATATCCACGCCGATATCTGGGTAGACCCGCGCACCGCGCC
>JAJRPE010000056.1 GCA_024280935.1 Candidatus Hydrogenedentota bacterium | reverse complement strand
TGTATTCAGCATGATGATGCCGCCGATGAGGTAGCCCGCCGCGATGGCCTGAAGGGTGTTGGAGAAGAGGATGAGCTTGCCCAGGTCCAAGTGAAGCAGATTGCCCTGCTCGATCATCCCGAGGATCCAGAGGATGGCGACACGGGTCAGTATCTTGCGGTAGAGCGCGCTCTTGGGCTGGCCTTCTTCCTGGCGGCGTGCGAAGGAGAAGGGCATGGAAGCACCCACGATGAAGAGGAAGAGCGGCATGATGAGGTCCCAGAACACGAGGCGATCTCCCCAGGGGACGTGGTGGAATTGGTGGTCAAGGGCCGACTGAAGGCCGGGAAACTTGAGAAATAGAATCGCCGTGAAGGCGAGGAAGAGAGGCTTTCCACCCGTGATCCAAAACATGTCGAAACCGCGCAGGGCGTCAATCGCGATGATGCGCTGGGGCGCGTCTTTCTCAACAGCGGGGGTGCTCATGGGGTGTCCTCATGAATGGTTGCTGTGTTGATGGTAGTGCCTTACTCTGTGAAAATCGCTATAAAAATATGATAAGCCCACGTCATTCCCACGAAAGTGGGAATCCAGAACGCGGCAGGTGTACATCGTAACACCACTGGATCTCCGCGTTCGCGGGGATGACGGTCTTGGGTTGTGGGAAAAACTCACCTTGGAATAGGATGCCTCGCGTGTGGCTGCTTGAGCAACGTGCCCCCTGTGTCGGGCAGGGATGCCCGACCTCCTTAAAAGTCGGCCTTCTGTTGGAGCCGTCGTTTCAGCCCCCACGAATGATGAATGGATTTTAGATAGCGACGCAGCGGAATCCGTTGTCTGCGGATTGCTTTGATGGCGAGGCCGCTGATGGCGTACGCACCCCGCTCCTGCAAGTGGGTATTGTCCGGCCTGCCGTCGGGGTAGGCCGGGTAAAGGCCGGGGGGCAGGTAGATGAACAGGCGCGTGGTCCGTTCCTGGCCGAGCTTTCGATAGAGCCGCGCCGTGCGTTTGTGCAGGTCTATGAGGGGCACCCGTTCGGATTTGGCAAGCGTTCGGACCGCATCGGGATAACCGCCCAGTGAATCGCGAAGCTTCTTGGGCGTCTCCCAGGAATTTCGGTTAATGGGCGTGAGCAGTATTGGTGTCGCTCCCGCACTTCGGGTCTCGTCTACGTACCGTTTGAGGTATTCCGTGTAGGTCGTGGTGGGTTCCGTGTAGCGCTTGGGGTCGTCTTTCTTTTGGTCGTTGTGGCCAAATTGAATGAAGACATAGTCGCCCGGCTGAAGGGATGAGCGAACCGGTTCCCATGATCCCGCGTCGTAAAAGCTCTTCGAGCTGCGCCCGCTGATGGCGCGGTCCGCTACGCGGAGCTTCGATGCGTCGAAGTAGTGCTGGAGCACCTGTGCCCAGCCGAAGAGGGGATAGCGCTCCATCGAATAGGCGGCCGCCGTGCTGTCCCCGATGATGTATAGGGTTGGCGGGGTGTTGGTCTCCTGGGCACGGATATCCGCACAGGCAATCAGAAAAAGGATAGGCAGACAGCCGAAGGCGGCCTGTCGCAATGGCCTTGTCGTGTTCAGGTTGAGCTTCGCCCACAACCCAAAACCGTCATCCCCGCGAACGCGGGGAACCAGTGGAGGTTTGGTGTTATCCTGCCGCGTTCTGGATTCCCACGTGCGTGGGAATGACGCAACGCTTTTTTGTTTTTTTAGGGGGCTTTTTGGTGAATACGGCACTAACCCAGTCCCGTCACGTCGAGCCAGGTCTTTGCCATGAGGGCATGGCCCGCCATGGTGGGGTGGACGCCGTCCCCGGCCCAATAGCAGGGCGGCGTGGACTCGGTCACGGCATCATCAAACATCTTCTGGAAAGGCACCCAGATGGCACCGGCTTCCTTGGCGACGCCCTTGGCCATGGCACGGCGCTCGTCGAAGTCGGGGAACCAGGAGTCGTCAATGGCTCCGCAGCGCAAGACAAAAGGCTCGCAGATGACGAAGGTGGTGTCGGGGAGCGCCTCGCGGGTTTCCTTCATCAGCGCGGCGAATCCGGTCTCGTAGTCCGCCGCCGTACCGTCGTAGTTTCCGTTGCGGGCGTGCCAGATGTCATTGACGCCAATGAGGATGCTCAGGAGCGCGGGCTTGAGGTCGATGGTGTCCGCTTGCCAGCGCGCGGCCAGATCGGGCACCTTATGGCCGCTGATGCCCCGGTTGAGGCACTGGAGTTTTTCTTTGGGATGACTGCCCAGCAACTGGGAGGCGATCATGGTGGCGTAGCCCCGGCCCAGCGCGCTGAAATCGTTGGCGCTGGCATTGTCCTTGTCGCGGCCCGCGTCCGTGATGGAATCCCCCTGAAAAAGGACCGTGTCATTCATGGCGAGCTTCACCTTCTTTTTGCGTGCGGCATGGGCGGTGGCCGAAGTCAATGTTGTTGCGCCCGCAGCCAGTGCTGCGGTCTGGAAAAGATTGCGGCGGGTGAGGGTTTTGGATTGTTCAGTCATGGAGATAATTCCTTTGTAGACGGTGTTTCAATTCATGTCTTGGAAAACGTAGAAGTTATCAACTGTAAATTATCAACTGTCAACTGATTCGGCCACCATGGTGTTTTTCAACGTGCCGATGCCTTCGATGGTGGCTTCCACCACATCACCCGCCCGGAGCAGTCTTCCGTCGCTCAAGCCGATGCCTTCGCAGGTGCCCGTGGCGATAATGTCGCCCGGTTCCAATGTGATCCAACGGGAGATGAATTCAACCACGGCAGCCACCGGAAAGATCATCCGTTCCGTGTTGGTGTGCTGCCGTTGTTCGCCGTTAACCGTGAGCCGCAGGTCGAGGCACTGGGGATCGGGGATGGCCGCTGCCGAGGTGATGGCGGGACCGACGGGGCAAAAGCCATCGTGCCACTTGCCATGCATCCAGTCGAAGAAGGCATCCCGGGGACGTTCCTTGCGGCCTGGATTGGGCTTGTATTTCCGGTCGGATATATCGTTGACGATGGTATATCCCGCCACGTAGTCCAGGGCCTCGGCTTCGGAGACGCCCTTGGCTTTTTTGCCCATAACGATGGTTAGTTCACACTCATAGTCAATGAAGTCCGGGTTTATGCCGGGAATAACGATTTCGGCATTGGGGTCGTTCAGCGCGGTGCGGGGCTTTGTGAAGATATAGGGGAAGGTGTCTTGTCGCTCTTCGGCAATCTCGCCGCCTTCCTGGATGTGTTTCGCATAGTTGCCGGCCAGCAACAATATCTTGCCGGGGTCGGGCAGGGGGTTGCGGAGATCGAGGGTGGCGGTCTCCACAGCGAGGTCTTTCTTGATGCCATCCGAGGCCGCGAGCCAAGTGGCCAGTGTTTGGGCGTCTTCTGCGTGTGCGCTGTGGGGCAGGAGGGCCAGGATATCGTCCTCGGGGAGGGTTAGATTCAGGCCGACCTCACGGCCGTAGGCCTCAAGGGCATCGCGCACGGGCACGACAGTATCGCCAAAATAGAAACCAAGTTTGGATTCTTGTTCACGTTGAAAACGGCAAATACGCACGGGGTACTCCTTAGTCTTGTGTCGATATGAATGGCTGACTGGCTGGGTTGTCCAGTACAAAGCTACCCGATTTCAATGTCGTCCCGCCGGCGAATCCGGCATAGATCACCTTGTCTCCACGGTCGAAGCGCAGCAAGGCCAGATCACCATCACTTTCCATGGCAGCACCATTCGGAAGTAACACCTTGCGCATTCCGGGCCGCGCCGTTTCGGGAAGAAGTACGATAGCATACCCGCCGCCGGGATACCGAATATGGAGCGCAACATCGGCATCCAAATAGGAGTCATTGAAGGGATTCGCCACAAGCAGGCGCTCGGCCTGTAGGACCGGCCCATCGCTGGCGTGAGGCTCGTAGACCGAGACGAAGGTTGAGGCGAGTGGTGCCTTGTCGCTTTCACGCTGAACCACGAGTCTTGGAATCCATTGCTCCTCGGTGGAGTCGTAGCCACCGGTGTTTATCCACGCCTCCGAACGGCCCGCCGTTGCACCATAGGTCAAATCGGTGTATGCCATGCCGAGCGCCGCCGATTTCGGATTCAGCCCGTGGAAGTCCTCGAAGGTCCAGCGGGCCTGCCAGCCGGGTTCCGGTTTGGGATCAAGCCGGAACTTGCGCGTCTGGGTGTCGTGCCCATAGTCGGGCGCTTCCGCGAGGTTAAGCCCGTCGACCTTCAGCGCGCCAAAGTGACTCTGCACAAACTTGGTGTGCTTTGTGCCGCCGTCCACGCGAAATATGTCGATGACGTAAAAGTGTTCGTCGTCAACATCGATGAGGAGGGCGGTGCGTTCATAGCGATGGCCGCCGTTCAGGGCCGGGGCCGATGCCCGGATGGCCTGCAAGGGCGGCTCGGCGATCCACAGGGTGGTTTCGCCCGCGCCATTGGGTTGGTTCTTGCCATCCACCACCAGGGTGTTGTGCGCCGCTGTCATGCGGTACCACAGGCCCTTTGGTGCGCCCCAGCCGCCAAACTGCACCGCCGGATAGCCCATTTCCGGGAGCATATCAATGCCATGGGCGAAGAGGCCCAGATTCATGCCGTCCTGGTGTCCGTGGGGGCCACCCGCGTCGTAGTCAAGCCAGAGCGCCCGGCGGTTTTTCCCTTTTCCAGAACGGAGTATAGCCAGATGCCAGGCCTCCTTGTTGACGCTTTCCAGCGTAATTTCGACACCTTCCCGCTCGATAACAGTGCCGAGCCGCTGTTGAAAGGCCGCCGAATCACCCCCGAAGATGTCATGGGGCAGGCCGTCCAGCCGGTCGCCATTGGCATGATAGAGGGTTTGGGCGAAGGCGACATCTCCCGTGGCTTCGTAGAGATCCCATAGTAATCGGTAGGTAGATGGCGTGAGGGGCCAGGAACCCCCGCCGGGTTGGATGAAGTTCATGCCCACATAACGGTCGATGGGCACGGCATAGCCGCCCGTATCGCCAGAGAGGGGGTAGTAGCGCCCGAGGCACAGCGTGTCGATGTGAAAGCGGTAGGTGTCGTGGAGCCGGGGCTGGCGTGCCAGTATGGCAGGAAGGAAGTCGGGATCGGCTTTGGAGAATTCCGCCAGAAACTGGGCGAGAGACTGGATGGTGAAAGCGGTGTAGTTGGCGAGGCCTTTCTCACCCGTGACCCCATCCACTGCCGTCGCCTTTTTAAGCATGGGATCGAGGATGGCCCACAGGGCGGCGTCGGGTTCCTGGAGGGTCTTCGTGATGACGGCCTGGCAGATTTCAGCGCGGGGGTAGTTGGAGTGTATTTTTTCGGGGTGGGCCAGGGCATCGCGGAGAATGCGGTCTTCGATATTGCCTTGGATGGCCGCGAAGGTTGCCTTGGGATTCGCAAGGCCGCATTGATTCGCTTGGGCAGCGAGGAATTCGACCAATGCCGTGTTCTCTTGTAGCGCCGGGAAGACCATGTCATAGGCCAGGGCGAGTTCGCGGGTCTCTTCACAGGCATCGTGCCACGTCGAGACGTAGCCCGCCGTGCCCGGACCCTCATACATGATGCCCTGGGGCTTGAAATCGAAGGTGGGGTAGAGGTCCGCCACCCGGTCTAGCATTACACCGGCCTGGTGTGCGTAGGTCGTGTCACCCGTGACCACGTAGGCTGCGCTGAGTTTTCCAATGCCGCCGAGGACCGCCTGTTTCCACTGGCCATAGATGAGGTAGGCCGCGATGAAGCGCCAGCGCTCGCCCTTGTCATTGACGTAGCCATGGCCGTCATCGACACCGAACAGGTGCAGCGTGTCGTTGGGATTGGGATGCGCGCTGTTGAAAAGCAGACTGCGGTCTGCCAGTGATTCGTCGAAAACGCCATGCTTGTCCAGCCCCGAGTCGTAGTAGGCCTTGAAGTCGTTTTTCGGGAACCACTCGCCACTCGACGGGTCTTGAACCTTCCAGGGATGGCCCATGGCGTCCATTTTCCAGTTGTACATGGGCACGGGATCGCCGGTGATGGGGGAGTGCCCGTCGGACCACACCATCCAAGCCCGGGGAAGGGTGGCGCCAAACATGAGCTTCCACAGCGCCTCGTCGTCCATGGCGTGCCAGGGTTCGGCGGCGGTGACGATCCGCTTGCGGATGTCCGCCGCCCATTGGCCCTCGGCCACGTTGGCACGAACGCGTTCCACGACATGGGGCGGATAGAGGGCGCTGTTTTGCTTGAGCGCTTCCTGGGCCGAGGAGGCCCCGGCCAGCAGCAGGCCTATGATGGCGACGGCGGTGATTTGTAAACGCATAATGACCTCGCTATTCGTGATTGGAGTATTGTTTTACCACGAATGGCTGCGAGTATTCACAAATGGGGCTATGCTGATGTCTTTGTTTGGGGGTGAGTCCGTTTTCGCCGGAGTCATCCGCCGTCCACTTCGTGGATTATTTAAGAGCACACGGGATTTTTTTTTGGCGATAATTTCCTCCTTTCAGGGGCCTTCTTCAAGCCACCTGCTTTACCGGGGCAGGGCCATAAACAATAAACGTAAGCGTTCGGCACGTTGTTGTTGGCGAAGCCAACGCCCTTATGTCCCCTCCTTGGAGTTAGGGGTGGGTAAGCGTGCGCGATGAGAATTAACCTACCGCCAACTCCACCACGTCGCATCTTCGACCCTCCGAGGAGGGGAGCCTTGTTGGCCCTGTGAACGGTTAGCAATAATCTTGGTACTGGTAAACATTCGTTTAACCCGTGCCGTTTTTCTGTGGCTGTCGCGGGGCCATATTTTTGCTGGACACAGGCCCATCGAATGTGCATAATACGGTTATGGAAGTTCCAGACAGCGAATTATTTGGTCTGCGT
>JAJRPE010000055.1 GCA_024280935.1 Candidatus Hydrogenedentota bacterium | reverse complement strand
GTGGCATCCATGAACTGAATTTCGTCGTCGTTCTCGCTCACGATAAAGCCGCTGAGAAAACCATCCCATTCTGTTTCCAGGATCCACACTTCGTATTCTTGGGAGATGGCGGCGCTCGGATAGAGGATAGCTTCCAGTATGCCCTCACGACCAAATTTTTCGCCGATGACCGTGAGATTGGGGCCTACCTCGTTGCCCGCTTCGCCAATCCGGTGGCAGCGGTAACATTGGGCAAGCTCTTCGCTGAAAAATATTGCCTTGCCCTTGACGGGGTCGCCCGCCATGACCACCAATTCTTCCATGGGGGGAAGGGTTTTTCCATCAGCAGCGGTGTCACGGGGCAGGAGCTGTTCCGCCATCATTCTGGCATCTTCAAAGGGGCCGTTGTGAATTTGCTCCGATACGACGGGAAGCAGGTCGGCAGGGAGCGTTTCCTGTTCCACCGCATTGAGGAGGGCAATCGCGCCAGACTGGGTCCGTGCGAGGTTTTTCGCAAGGTTCGCCCGGAAAGGAAGCTCCTGGCCGGTATCCAGCACCAGGGCGAGGAGAATGCTCCGGCTGGCGCTGCCACGGGAATTCTGGATGGCCTCCAGGGCGGTGCCGCGCATGACGGGATCCGCGTCGTGCAACAAGGTGGACAGCTCTTTCACCATTCCCTCCGCTTCCTGCGGCGAAATCTTTGGCGCTATGGTTTTAACCATTCGCAACGATGCCAGACGACTGTTCAGGGGAAGGTCGCTACGCTTGGCCCGGGCAATCAAATAGGGGGCGAAACTGGGTCGCTGCGTATCACTCAGAAATTTCCACACCGGCTTATTGCGATCGGGCTTGTCCAATGCGCCGTCCAGCGCCTCATCCATGGCCCTGTCGCCGGTGACGTTGCGCCAATCCTGACCCGCGTTGCGGGACAGGTGGTGGAGGGCGTAGGCGAAGATGGGCGGGGCGGTATCCGGGCTTTCCACGAGTCCAACCAGCAGGCGTCCTGTCTCTTCCGTACCGATGGCATCGATCACATCGAGCGCGGCCTTTCGGGGCGTGGTGCCAAGGTCGAGATTGTTGAGCGCGGCCACCGCAGCGGGCAGGGCTTCCGGGGGGTGGAGTTGCAGTGCCAAGCCCGACAGGCGTTCGTCCCAGCGTCCTCCGAGTTCATTCTGTAGCCGTTCGAAGCCCCACTTTTCGCGACCCGCAAAGGCGAGGCCTATGGCTTCGCGATAAAAGCGATCCTGGCCGTCAAACTGGAGCGCTAGCTTGATGAGCCAGCTATCCAGCGTAATCGAATCGGGAAAATTACGGAGTTCGACGAGCAATTGGCGGCGGACCATGGGGTTGGGATCCTCCAGCAGCCAGTCGGCCTGGTAGAGCGCGTCAGGGCCTTGGGCTGCCAGAATGCGGACGGCCTCGACGCGGAAGGCTGGCGCCTCGTCGCGGGCGGCGTCCAGCAGCACGGACAATCCATGATTCTTTTCCTGCCCCAAGAGCCAAAGGGCGCGGGCACGCACAACTGGTCGCTTATCCTCGTAGATCTTGTGGAGGAGGGGGACCTCCGCACCCTTGAGTTCGCGCGCCAGCGTCATCCGGGCCAGATAGCGGCGGGCCAAGTTCGGCGAAGCGAGGGCTTCCGTGAGACCGCTATCCGTCGTGAGCTCCAGCGGGGGAAGGGTGTAGGGCGATTCGGGTGGGGCCAGGCGATAGATGCGTCCCCGTGTCGTATCGCCCATCAAATGACCGCCCACGGCGGAATCATACCAGTCGGCCACGAAGACGGAGCCATCGGGAGCGACACATACGTCACTGGGGCGAAACCATTTGTCGTGGGGCGCGGAGAGGATGACCTCAGTTTCGCCGCGATAGCCCGCGCCATTCGCCACGGGCCGATAGGAGCGAATTTCGCCAGGCCCGGCATCGGCGTGAATCAAGGTGTTCTGCATGCGTGCAGGCAGCAAATCGCCCTCGTAGAACAAGATGCCCGTGGGCGATCCGAACCCGGTGCGAATCATGCCCGGGATAACACCGGCCCGGTCCTTATTCCAGTGGACGGAATCGAGTCGCTTGTCGCCTTGTCGGCGGGGCCAATAGCCATAGTGACCACCCTCCATAACATAGTTGATCTGTACCTGCTCATTGCCATCGTCATCATTGTCGGAGCCGAAGACCGTACCGAAGGAGTTGATGGTGGGTTCGTAGGGATTGCGCATGCCTTCGGCGAGCAGCTCCAGGTGCATGCCCTCGGGATCCGTTCGCAGCAGCGTGGCCGCATCATAGGCCGGTGTTTCTGAGGCTTTTCCCGCCACGATACGATTCCCGGATTTATCCGTTACGTCGAGTCCCTTGTCGCCGACCGTCAGGTAGATCATGCCGTCCGGCCCCGCCATGATGCCATGGATCGCGTGATCGTGATCAATCCCGGCGAATCCAGTCAGGATGATGGTTTTTTTGTCGGCTTTGCCGTCCTGATTGGTGTCCTCCAGATAGAATAAGTCGGGACTCTGGCACACATAGACCCGGTCGCCCAACAGGGCAATGCCCATGGGTGCCTGGAGAGAAGTGTCTTGGTAGAAGGTGGTGGCTTTGTCGCAGTGGCCGTCTCCGTTTGTATCTTCCAGCACTCGTATGCGATCTCCCTTTTTGTGGGTGATGGGATGTTTGAAGACGCGGTAGTTGGCCGCTTCCACCACCCAAACACGGCCCTGGGCATCGATATCCATCGCCGTTGGGTTGACCAACTGGTCTTCCGAGGCAAAGAGGGATACCTCCAAGCCGGGTGCCGTTTTCATACCTGCGAGGGTTTCGCTGCTCTCCATCTGTGCGGAGAGTTGGGTGTGCCAGCAGCCCCAGGCGAGGCCTACCACAAGCAGGGCTAACTGAATTCTGATTCTGACTCTCTTGTGCATGGAAACTCCTTCTCCCGGCATGATAAACGCTCCCTTAGGGATTTGATCAAAACTACTTTGCCAAGGTGCTTTCGAATCGATATTGCCCCGAAGGGGCAAAACAGCTTAGCCCAGGGCAACGCCCTGGGTTGCGGAATGCCCATTACACACCAAGCCCTGAAAGGGCGGCACAGTGGTCGTGATGAGCTGCCATTACGTCCTTTCAGGGCTTTCTTTGTGATGTGCTTTCTCCCCAGGGCCGTTGCCCTGGGCTAACCTGTTAAGGCCTTTCAGGCCGAACCCTGAATACTCCAGGCAGGGATTGAGAATAATCTCATACAAGGCTTTCTTGCATCAATGCCCCGCACGCCTGAATAATTGAGTATTTTAATTTGGTCAGAATCCCAAGTCTGGCGAGCGGATAGTGTATATTAATTTATCACCTGAGGCACGGATAGAGAATAGGCACGGGCATACGGTGCTTCATTGTGCGGGAGGACGGAGTGGGTTTCGCTTCGTGTTCGTTGAAGCGGACCAGGCTATTCGAGGCCGTATTTTCGGATCTTGTACTGGAGCGTCGTTCGCTTCAGCCCCAAGTGCTCTGCGGCCTTGGTTTTGTTCCAGCGGAATCTCTCCAGTGCCCCTTGGATCAAATCGCTTTCCAGCCGGTCTTTCTTCTCAATGAGAGACCCTTCTGGTGTCGGCGCTTTCAATGAAACAGGAGCGCCTGCGTCGGGTGTTTCCTGGAGCATGTGGGGCGGCAGATCATCGCGGGTGACGAATTCCGTTTCGGCCAGCACGACGGCCC
>JAJRPE010000054.1 GCA_024280935.1 Candidatus Hydrogenedentota bacterium | reverse complement strand
TGATTGCGCAGGCCCCGCAGCGTACCGACTTTGCCGTCGTCCCAGATGCCGGTAACCACATCGGTGTTTTCCGTTTGGGTCCGCACCACGCTTACACAGCCCGTACCCATGGCCGTAAAGAGGGCTTCGGTGGGATGTACGCCATACCAGAAGAAATCGGGGTGATGGGGTTCCAAATGGGCGGGACCGTAGGAAATCGCACCACGTAATTCGCCTATATCCTGCGCCATAAGTTCCTGCATCCCCGAATAAAACCGATAAGAAGAGGAACTGAACCACTTCACGTTGTGCTTCTTTCCGAGCTTATAGATCTCAATAGCATCGGCCAACGTTCCGGCAACCGGCTTGTCGATGAATACGGGCTTACCTGCCGCAAACACGGGCTTTACCTGCTCCAGGTGGGGACGTCCATCCACGCTTTCCAGCAAGACCGCGTCCACCATGGAACAAAGCTCTTCGATGGTATCGACGATTTTCACGCCGTAGTCATCCTGCAACGTCTTCGTGTAGCCGTCCACCCGCGAATAGCTGGACTCGATATCGTCGCTGCCGCCCTTGTAGGCCGCGATAACCTTCGTGCCGGGGATGTAATTTGCCTGGCTGCTGTCGTTGAGGATCTTGGTGAAGGCGATCACGTGGGAGGTGTCCAGTCCAATGATGCCTAGCTTGATCACGTCGGCGGCCTGGGCGCTGAACGGTACAAACGCGGCTACCAACACCGCAATCAGGACACGCGTGGCGTATCGAGAGAAAAAGGTCATGTCATACTCCTTCTAAAGTGGCTGGGCCACAACCAAGATTTTCGGTCCTTGAACCTCGCCGCCTGAGAATTTTCTTGTTTCTTATGGCAGTTCTTCAAGATTGAGGCACTAAATTTGAATGTATTTTGATAGCATCGAAAAAATGGGCGGCGTTAATCCGTGCATCATAGGTGCTGCACAAGTCGGGGTGCAAAAAGGTTTGGAACCCACTCAAAAAGTGGGCTGTGTGGACCAAGTGGACTGGGTGGACACGTTCTACGGTCCACTTCGTCCACAATGTCCACCCAGTCCACAACGTTACAAGGAAGAGGCCGAGTTTGCGCTATTGGGGACAGCCCCGCCTACTTGAGCTCTTTGTCGCACACCACAGCAGAACTGTCCGCCACAAAGCGCACTTCACTGCACGTCACAGCCTTGGGCGAGGCAGTCCCCTTACCCGAAGCTATACTGGGGAATCTTCAACAACTCGCCGTCTTTCATGGCGGATTGGTGGGCCACGATACCCGCGACGGTCATGTTCAGGCCCCAGGCGATATCGACGAGGGGCTTGCGCTCCTGAAGAATCGAGTGGACGAATTCGTTCATCAGGTAACCGTGGGAACCGCCATGGCCACCAGCGCCCACGCCGGGAGGCAGGGGCGCCTTGGCCAGGGTTTCCGCCGGGATTTTCTTGAGTCCCTGAAAGTTGGTACCCCGCATAGAACCCTTATCCCCCCGGACACGCCCCACTTCACCGTGGTATCCCGGTGTATCCCAACTCACCGCCATACGCGCCATGCCGCCGCTGCTCGTTCGGAGCAGGGCTACCTCGGTGCCGAAGGGATTCTTATAGACATTGTTTCCTGGCTGTAAGTGGTCCACGACACTGGGAATGCCCATGCAGGAGACCTCGGTAAAGCTCTCGCCCGTGACGCCCGTAAGGTAGGCGTTGGAGTGGGTCGGATAAAACTGGGGCGGCAGGCCGATGCGCCAGCCCTTAAAGGAATCAATGGGCTTCTCCATGTAATGGTAGTACTCGCCTTCGGAATAGAGCATGCGACCGAAGTCACCCGCCTCGAAAATATTGCGCATGGCGTAGCAGTCGGGACGGAAGGTGGTAGTCTCAAAGAGCATATAATTCATGCTCGTTCGCTTCACCGTTTCAAAAAGCTGATCCGCCTCTTCCAGCGAGCCAAAAGCCGAGGGCACGGCGCAGGCCACGTGCTTGCCATGGTTCATCACCTCCATGCAGTGGCGGGCATGGCTGGGCGCGTCCGTCGCGACAAAGACGGCCTCAATGTTGTCGTCCTTCACCAACTCTTCCAGCGAAGGGTAGGTCTTGGCACAGCCCACCGCCTTTGCCAGGCCCTGACACTGGCTGGGAATCAAGTCACTCACCGCCACGATTTCGACGTTGGGGTGATTCTGGAAACCGAAGGCGGCTCCAAAGCGACATACACCGTAGCCGACAATACCCACCCGCACCTTGCGGTCTGAGAAAGGCTTCCATACCTTGTCTTTATCCAAGGTTGTCTTGGTATCCTCAAAACCCTGGATGGGCTTCTCGGCGGCGAAGGCGCTGCCCGCACCGATTATGCCCGCCCCGAGGGACAACTGCCGCAAAAAACTACGTCGTGAATTTGATTGCATGATGTTCTTGCTCCTTTATGGTTTGTTAAATGTTCACCGCAGGCAGGAGTGCGGACTTTCCAGTCCGCAACAAAAGCAGCCTGATGTCAGCAAAGGCCACAGGGCACTTGCATGTCCAACGTGTGCTCTACGGCGGGTAGGAAAACCCGCCCTCCTGATTTGGGTGACGACTTATGTTGTTCATTTTCTCGCTCTCAAACTCCGCTTGGGAACGAGCGGAAACTATCCAAAGCTGTACTGGGGAATCTTCAACAGCTCGCCATCCTTCAGGGCTGATTCGTGCGCCACGATGCCGGAAACCGTCATATTCAAGCCCCAGGCAATATCTACCAAAGGTTTGCGATTTTCCAGGATTGAGTGTACAAACTCGTCCGTAAGGTAGCCGTGGGAACCACCGTGGCCACCAGCGCCCACGCCAGGCGGCAGCGGTCCTTTTCTCAATGTACGCTCATCCAGCTTGTCTAAGCCTTGGAAAGCGGTTCCGCGCATGGAACCCTTTTCACCCCGAACACGCCCGATTTCCCCACCGTAACCCGGTGTATCCCAACTGACGCCCATGCGGGACATGCCGCCACCACTCGTGCGAAACAGGGCTATCTCCGTACCAAAGGGATTCTTGTAGACGTTGTTCTCCGGCTTGAGATGATCCAAGACACTGGGAATGCCCATGCAGGACACCTCGGTAAAGCTCTCCCCCGTCACCCCCACGTGATAGGCGTTGGAATGGGTTGGATAATATTGGGGGGGCATACCGATGCGCCAGTCCTTGTAAGAATCCAACTGCGCGCACAAATAGTGATAGTACTCCCCCTCGGAATAGACCATGCGGCCAAAATGGCCCGCCTCATACACCTTGCGCATGGCGTAGCAGTCGTCTTTGAATACCGAGGTCTCGTTCAACTGGTAATTGAGTCCAGATGACTTCACCATTTCAAAAAGCGCATCGGCATCTTCCAGCGACCCCCAGACGGACGGAACGGCGCATACCACATGCTTGCCATGTTTCAACACATTCATACAATGCTTGAAATGGCTCGGCGCATCGGTCGCCACGTAGACCGCCTCGATGCTATCGTCCTTGACCAATTCCTCCAGAGAAGGATAGGTCTTCTCGCAGCGACACGCTTTCGCAAGCCCCGCACGACGCTCCGGTATGAGATCACTGACCGCCACGACCTCCACATTGGGGTGATCCTGGTATCCAAAAGCCGCCCCAAAACGGCAATAACCGTAACCGACAATGCCCACGCGAATCTTCCGATCAGAAACGGGCTGCCACACGGCCTTTTCATCTATCTTGGTCTCCGTCTCATCAAAACCTTGAATGGGTTTCTCGGCGGCAAAGACGCTGCCCGCGCCAACGATACCTGCGCCTACAGACAATTGCCGTAAGAAACCACGTCGTGAATTTGATTGCATCGTGCTCTTGCTCCTTGTGGTCATAAGGTACACTCACACGCCCCGAAGGGGCACAAGAGGTTAGCCCAAGGCAACGCCTTGGGTTACCGGTTCATAAGATTTCTTTCGCCCTGAAAGGGCATAACAGCAACATCACTACGTTCTATTTTGCCCTTTCAGGGCGTCTTGTGTTGTCGCATTTGCTAACCCAAGGCGTTGCCTTGGGCTAACCTATTCTGGCCTTTCAGGCCAAACAACAATGCGCTCTAAGGACAACTCCAATACGAAGCGGAACTTCGCTCCGCGCTAAATCGAATAGTGCGGTATCTTCATTAACTCGCCGTCCTTCAAGGCCGACTGGTGGGCCACAATACCACACACGGTCATATTCAGACTCCAGGCAATATCCACCAAGGGTTGGCGATTCTCCAGAATCGCCTCGATAAATTCATTGCTCAGGTAACCATGGGAACCACCGTGACCGCCAGCCGGAACACCCGGCGGCAGGGGCGGCTTGGCGATCTCGATACCCGACACGTCTTCCGTGCCCTCGTACTTGGTCCCGCTCATGGAACCCATGTCGCCGCGCACTCGACCACGTTCACCATGGTAGCCCGGCGTATCCTTGCTCATGAGCATGCGCGACATGCCGCCGCCGCTGGTGCGGAAAAGGGCGATCTCCGTGCCGAACGGATTCTTGTACTTGTTGTTCTCGGGTTGCAGGTAGTCCACGACGCTGGGTATCCCCATGCAGGACACCTCGGTGAAGTGCTCGCCCGTAACGCCCACGTGGTACGCCGTGGAGTGGGTCGGATACCACAGGGGCGGCCCACCGATGCGCCAGCCTTTGTAGGAG
>JAJRPE010000053.1 GCA_024280935.1 Candidatus Hydrogenedentota bacterium | reverse complement strand
CGTTATCAAGAAACTTAACCGGGTCATCAGGGGAACCGCGAACTACTTCGCAACCTGTTTTGCAACCATTCGTTGGCGATTCCAGAAATTAGACTCTTGGATTCGCATGCGCCTACGCTGCATGAAGCTCAAGCGCAAGAACTACAACGATAACCGCAAACTGCGAAGTGGGTTTTTCGGTCGAAAACTCGGACTCTTGACCTTGGAGGAATTTTGCACTGAACGCAACTCCTGTGGCAACGTATCCAACGTCATTCCCCGAAACGGGGCAACCTCGACGGGAGTCGCCCGGTGAGTGACCCTCACGCCGGTAAATATGGGGAATCGACCCCATTGCGACTACGGGGAGGGGGTGGCTGCGGCCACTCCCTTACCCGCTGAAACAGAGGCAAATAGAGACAAATTATCCCGCCCTTTCAGGGCTGAATATCGTTGTGCCACTTTTCCCAGGGCGTTGCCCTGGGCTATCCTGTGGCTGCCCCTTCGGGGCGTTCTTGGAAACCCAATGGGTTTGATCGGTACCAAAATGAAGAACATTCACCAGATTCGCGAGATCTCCACCATCTCCTTCAACGAGCGGGTGCTCCAGGAGGCCGAAGACGAACGGAACCCCCTGCTGGAGCGCCTCCGTTTCCTCGGGATCTTCTCGTCGAATATGGACGAACTTTTCAAGGTGCGGGTCGCCAGTATTCACCGCCGTATCGAAATGGGAAAAAAGGGCTTCCTGGATATTCTGGAGGTCGTCAACGAGCGGGCGCGAATTCTCGACGAGCGCTTTCAAGCCGCCTATGGAAAAATCACCGCAGGCTTGGAAGAAAAAGGCATTCACCTCATTACCGAGAAAGATGTAGCCGACGATCCCCACGACTTGGAAGCCTGGCTTCGCGCTTATTTTCGGACCAACGTGCTTCCCAGCCTCGTGCCGCTCATCTGCTACAAGACCCAGTCCTTCCCCCAGCTCACCGATGGGGCTCTCTATCTGGCGATCGTCATGCGCGGAAAAAAGAAGCGCCACGCCATCCTGGAGATTCCACCCGCGCTGCCCCGTTTCGTCGAGCTGCCCAATGGCAACATCATGTATGTGGATGACGTGATTCGCCACAATCTGAATGAGATTTTCTACATCTTCGACTACGACGAAATCGATGCCTACGCCTTTAAGGTGTCGCGGGATGCCCAGCTCGATATCGACAACGACTTTACCGACGGGTACGTGCGCAAGATGGAGCGGGTGCTGAAGCAACGCAAAGGCGGGCGGCCTACCCGCCTGGTCTACGATGTGAAAATGCCCCCCGGATTCCGCAAGATGCTGGTGAAAGAGCTTCACATCGAGGTGGAAGACACCCTCGTTCCCGGAGGCCGCTACCACAACATGAAGGACCTCTTTGCCTTTCCGGCGAACCGGGAGGATCTGCTCTTCCCGAAACTCGATGTGCTTCCCCATCCGGTTCTGGAGCGGGAACAGCGTCCCATGATGGAAATCATCAAGGAGCAGGATCTGCTGATCACCTACCCCTACCAGTCCTTCGGGCACGTCATTCGGCTCTTGCGCGAAGCCGCCATCGACCCCCACGTCAGCGCCATCAAGATGACCATGTACCGATCCGCCAAGAACTCGCAGGTGGTGAACGCCCTCTACAACGCCGCGCAAAATGGCAAGAAGATCTTCGTCTCCATTGAATTGCAGGCGCGCTTCGACGAAGAAAACAATATTCAAATTGCGGAGAGGCTGACGGAAGTAGGTGCCCAGGTGGTCTATGGCGTGCAGCCCTTGAAGGTTCACTCCAAGTTACTGCTCATCGAGCGTAAGAACATCCTCTACGCGGGACTGTCCACGGGCAACTTCAATGAGACCACAGGGCGTCTCTACGTAGACAGCATCCTTCTAACCAGCGACAAGCGCCTGACCACCGATGTCGCTGAAGTCTTCTCCTACCTGGATCGGGCTAACCGGGTCCGCGCGGTAGGCGAACCGACCTTCAAGCATTTACTCGTTTCACCCTTCAACTCCCGGAACAAGCTCATGGCTCTCTTTGATCGGGAAGAGAAAAAGGGTCCCGAGGGTTACGTCCTGCTCAAGACAAACCACCTGACCGACCAGGGAATAATAAAGAAACTCTATAGTTTGGCCGATGCCGGGGTGAAGATGGACTTCATTGTGCGAACCACCTACGCCATGAAGCCCCACGAAAATATACGGGCCATCTCTATTCTGGACCGGTACTTGGAACACCAGCGGGCCTATATCTTTGGCAAGGGTGACGACCAGGAAATCTATCTGAGCAGCGCCGACCTCATGGAGCGCAACCTGGACTGGCGGGTCGAAGTCGCCTTCCCCATCTTGGACGAAGGGCTCCGCCGCCATGTTGCCGACATGATGCAAATCCAGATAGAAGATAACTCCAAAGCCCGCTATCTGGACGAAACCCAGAGCAATCCCTATGTCGGTCGCGCCAACAATGGCAACCGCGCCCAGGGGGCAACCCGCGCCTATCTGGAAAAAATGCTGTAGGGGGACTGCCTCGCCCAGGTTGCCATCGGCTAAACACGAATCACGTCGGGTCGAAATTCTATTCTCAACCCCACGACGGGCACTTCGACAGGCGGGGTATCCCCAAATGGATCGTGCTGCCCGTTGCGATTTCTTAGCGTCCGTCTTCCTTCATAACGAATTTCTTTATTCGCGTTCTTTCCGGCAGGTCTTTCGTCTGCTGGTGGATTTGCCCGGTGATGCTGAAGTGAACAGCGATACTGATCGCTTCCATATTCTCGACGGTATCTTCACCGCTCTACAGGGGAGGTAATTTAGGAATCTACTCGAAATAACCTTTCCAACTTTGCTCAATGTGCGCTTTACTTTTCCATGAAGTTCCGAAGCAATATAGATGTAGCAAACAGATGCGCAGACTACGCCCCGAAGGGACTCAACAGGTTGGCCCAGGGCAACGCCCCATAAGCGCTAACGTGGCAGGGCCACAACCAAATTTTATTCACCACAAAGAGACGAATAACACGAAGGGGGGAAGTAACAGGTTGCCCGGTCCGGTTTTGGACAAATCTCATCGGCTATGGCATAGTCCGCGAAGCGGATGTCGGACTAAAGCCTGGGGTGTAGCGAGGCACGAGCGGAACCCCAGGAACCGAATCGTATTAACGAGAAAAAGCCCGCGCAGCGGGTGACGGACAATCGGGTTGGTCTGGTAAAACACGGCACACAAAAGGAGCTGCTAAATGGGTTCATCGTATTGCAATTTCATCTACCACATGGTGTTTTCAACCAAGGGCCGCCAAAAATGGGTTGACGATACATTCTCAACCAAGAGGAACATCACAAGGAGATGACGTTTCCGGAGGAGTTCATCGGGCTGCTTGAGAAGCATAGGGTTGAATACGATGATCGGTATCTGCGGGACTGATGGGTTTCCGTCACCCGCTACGCGGGCTTGGGGTTCAGATGCAACATTTGGTCCTGGGGCTTCGCTCGTACCTCGCTACACCCCAGGCTTTAATCTGTCACCCGCTACGCGGGCTATTGGGAAACACTTGGTAGCCGAGGAACCCAAGAAGACTGTCTCGGTCCTACGCTCCGCTTTGGAATGCAGTTTACAACGCTCCGCAAAAGTCAGCCGACAACTTCGGCTGCTGCGTGATTACGGGCTGATCAAAAAGCTTCCAAGGCAAAGAAAGCACCAACATAGACGGCCCCGACAAAAGTCCAATTCAGAAAAATTCGGTGTTGATGCATAACGACATGCGGGTACAAAATATGCCGATTATCGACTTTTTTCGGGGGCGTCAACTTACCAAAAAAGGGCGAGAGTTGAGCACCACGTTGAACGCCCTCTTAACCACTTCAACACAACAACTTATGGATATGGCCGCATGAAACTTCTTGTTTTTTATAGCGGTTTTTACTGATTAAAAGTGCCTAAAAGACAAAGTCGATCATCTTGTAGAAGAGCGGGGTGGTTTGCACGGTGTGCAATTCCTTGCCCCGCCCGCCATGGGAACTCGGCCCGTACTTTGGGGAGAGCAGCCCAAAGTCGATCAACGGGTTTATGATTCGGCTGCTGAGAACAAATCGGTCGTGGCATATATACTCATTCTCAAAGAAATCCTCGCGCAACCCTTCGAGAAATAGACATTCACACAAGGCTTCGCGGGTCATCGGCTCTTTCCCCACCTGGCTCAACACGTAGAGAATATACGGGTAGGTTTCCTGCACCGCCGGATACTCGGGAAGCCGGTCGTTGTAACCCAAGTTGTATTTGCGGCACAAGGCGGTGAAGAGACGCACCTGTATTTCGCCCGCACGCGACAGATCCAGCGCGGCGCGTCCGGCCTTGGTGATCGTCATTTTCCCTTTTTGCAGCTTCAAATAGCCCGCAATCTCCAAGAGTATCCGCAGGACGTGTATCGGCAAAATGTCTCGTTCGTTGGGTTGTTTGGTGAATTCCAGAAACTTCTCCAGATCCAATTCCGGCCAAGCCGTTGCCTCGGTGATACGAAGCAGGGACTTCCGGTTCATGTTCTTGGAGGCGGTGAGCCGGATGGGTTCCTCTTCCGCCACGGCAGCCAGAAATCGGCGGCCACTGTTTGCCATGGCACTGCCCGCCAAATCGTCCACGCTAAGGTCGGCGGACAGGCGCAGCACGGAATCCCCTTTGTCCCACGGCCCATCTATCAGGCGATAGGCCTCGTCCTGAGAAAGTCCGTGGAAATAATCCTCTATCGGAATATCAACATAGGCCATAACGAGTTCCTGGACGGCGGCAAAGGCCTCCTCGGGAGATCTAAAGTCACCTTCCTTCAGGAGAGCCTGTATTTTCTCGAAAAGCTCCTCGGGAAGCTCCTCAGGAAACATGTCACGATCAATTTCAAAGTCGCCACCGGGTTCCCAGGGCGTGTTGCGTTCGGTGATACCGGCCACGGCGCTCACGAAGGCCTCATCCTCCGTTTCCGACATCGCATCGGAAAGATGGGTCAGAAACGCCTCCAGCTCCGCTTCGGACAGGGAGATTTCCAGCAAGTCTCCCTGATGAAGGGCGAAACGAAAACGGGCCGCAATACCGTTGGGGAGGGAGAGATTCTTGAGAACCTCCTCCCGTTCTTTCGGGGTCAACATCAGGGTATGGCTATCGGCTTGCACGAAATTCTCTCCGCAATTGGGACGCTGGTACACAGGGCTGGCGCGGCAGGATGCCCGCAACAGAACCTCGGTATAATAATGATCCGAATGGCCCCATTTCAAAAGATCAAGTATTGAACCAAGGTGGACTTCGCCCACGCTGATTTAACGCTTAGCAAACTGCCTATGGTTCTCGTTCGCTCTTCTGTTTCACATCGTGCAGACTGCCCCGGCCTCGGTGTTCGTCATAGCGATATAGCCACGGGCCGAAAATGGCCGCCAGCACGGTCGCAACAACCAGCGCAATCCAGAATGACGGATATTGCAGCAGTGACTCATCCAAATAGGCACCCCAGAGTATTATTGCTCCCGCCGTGGCGATTGCATATATCAGGCGCGTTATAATGTCCGCCATGAGAAAGACCCACCAGTCGCTGCTGCACACCTTCTTTTGCGTCATTCTTCATCCCTCTCCGGTCCTGCAGGGTCCGACGGCAACAGCCCCGTTCTCCCAATGTTCCCCAGTCTACTTTCTTCCCGTATTTTTCGCATCAGGCCCCGTCCCCGCTCCCGTTTCTTACGGTAAATCTCTGGGCCAAAGACCGCAGCGAAGATACCCAGGCCCAATACGGCCAGCCAATAGGGAGACATTGGGAATTCACTCAACACCGTGTGGAGATAGAGCGGCGCACTGCGTGTCTGAGTGCCGGGACTTGTACTTTCTCCTGACACCAACGCCACCAACAGGACCGTCGCCACCGGCATCCCAAGCACCATCACGACGAAGTAAATAAGCCGCGCAACAAAACTCGCTACCGCACGTTCCCAGAATGCCGTCATGCGATCCGTTCCTCACGCTTTTTCCCTTTCGGGCCGACTGCCACAGGCCATCATTATATACCACCAAGTCCGCACTCTATTCGCGGGGTTTGCGCAGAGGAATATAGCCAGCACAAGCACGGATTCAGGGACATCGCGTCGAACACGCTACATGACAAAGGCCCCTGCGAATTAGCATTTGCAGGGGCCTCAATCTAAAAAACGGTCGGACTAAATGCTCATCACGAGCGTCGTTTGCGGCGACGTGCCGCCAGGCAACCAAAGCCCATAAGCACCAAACCCGCAGTCGTGGGCACGGGAACTACGGGCGCTGAGTTAAGTGCCCAGAGAGCTTCACCCGTAATCTCGTTGTTCTCCCCTGAACCGGCGTAACCCTCCCAACCACCCGTTCCAAGCTGGGTAGAGGTGAGATAATTTCCTGCACCTGCAAGCTCTCCGATGAAACTGGAAGCATCGAATTCGTTCAACGCAAGAAGGGAATAGGCTGTTTCCTGGATGGATTCGTTGTCGTCATTTGCGATAACGTATCCAGAATTCCACGCAAAGCCACCGCCGTCGATTTGGTAGCTAGCCAGAATATTAGCGAGATCGCTAAGATTCCCGGCCGCCACGTGCTCGCCTGCCGTCGTATTATAGTCTTCACCGACGCTCGCGAGACCTAGGATGCCACCCGCCAATCCGATAACATCAAAGTACCCCGCTCCATCAAGCTCATCGAGCTCGGCACCGACACCAGCAATCCACGCCGAGGTATCCGCGCCGACTTGTCCCGCAGCATAGAGTCCCATGCCAATATCCCACGTCGCAAGATTACCAATGCCTCCGCCTGCACGCGCGTCACGGATGAGCTGAATATAGGTTTCGGTGGTATACAGTATTCCATCGCCGTTTCGGTTATAGCTTCCAGCGGCCAGCGCGTTGTAGAAATTCGCCATTACGTGGTCGGCGTAGGTCGTGCCACCAAAAATGCTGTCCAACTCGGTGGCAAGATAGCCATCCGAGGGAGAAAAGTCATTGGTCTTAGCCAACAGAAATGCACCGGCATCCGCCAATGCGGCAAGCTGCCCCGCGTCGGCTGTCTGGTTGTATGCCT
>JAJRPE010000052.1 GCA_024280935.1 Candidatus Hydrogenedentota bacterium | reverse complement strand
GCGCGGCGCGCAAAACGTAGGTTTCGCCATTCCGAGTAATCTTGCCCGGCAGGTTACGGATTCTATCATCGCGAATGGGCGTGTTCGACGCAGTTGGGTTGGCATCGATCTGCAAGGCATGTTGGCGCGAACGGACGACCCTGATGTAAAGGGTGTTATTGTCGCGGGCATCGATCCGCTTTCTCCGGCTAAAGAGGCCGGCATTCGTCCCGGCGATCTGCTTATTGCAATCGGTGGGCAACCAGCCAACGCACGGTTTGAAGAAGACCTTCCCGGAATTCGTCAGATGATTGCCGAGTTGCCCATAGGCGAGTCCATTCCCTTTCGTATTCAACGGGGCGATACAGAGCAAGATATCGTCATAACTACCGAAGAACGAGGTGGCTTGAAAGGCGAGCAGGGCGAGTATAAAGAGTGGGGCTTCACAGCTTCTGAATTGACGCCCGCCGTGGTGCGCCGAGCTCGGCTGGACTCCAGCAAGGGCGTGCTGGTTTCAGGCACCCAGGTGGGTGGCATCGCCAACAACGCGGGCCTGGCGCGGGGAGATATCATTCTGACGGTGGATTCGACGGAGGTCGTAAATCTGGCGCAATTCACGGAACTCTACCAGGAACGCTTGGAAAGCCACCAGCGCCGGGTCCTGCTCTCGGTGCGCAATCGCGCACTGAGCCGCTATGTCTTGATTATTCAGGAAGAAGAGGATTCGGAAGGAACCGATGATGAAAAGTAGAATATTGACAGCCACTTTTGCGTTCCTCCTGGCACTGAATGCGGCAGCAGCCGATGATGGATTCAGTCAGGAACAACTGAAGTCTATCTATGACCGGGTTACGCCCGCCATGGGACTCTTAACGTATTCCAGTGAGGTTACCAACGCCAACACGGGGGAGACATCGAAGCGTGACCGAAGCGCACTGGCGTTGGTCGTCTCTTCGGATGGCCTGGTAATGGCCCATGGCCACATGAGGTTGGAGAATAACGAACCCTTCAACATTACCGTGGCGCTGGGCCAGGGCGATTCGGAAAAAGAATATGATGCCGTGTTGCTTCGCAAGCCGGATGATGTCAATGTGGTGTTCCTTCGCTTGCAGTCGGAAACGCCGCTGAAGCTTCCCTACGTGCGCTTTGCATCCAGGCCAGCCCTCGGCTTGGGCGAAGCCGTGAGTGTTTTTGGTCTCCTGGGCGAAAATCTCGATTTTAGCCGGGGATTGCGGGTGGTGCGCATCGGCTCCATATTGGAGAAACCGCGGACTACCTACTGTCTGGATTCGTCGGTGCGCTTTGGCTTTGTCAATGGACCCGTGATAGATGCTTCGGGCCGGATTGTTGGCGTTGTCGGCTTCGATTTGAGTGCGGCGGAGGGTGGTGATTTGTATGTTCGCAGCGGCCAGCCGTTGGTGTATCAGGCGAAGCTGTTTGCGAAGTACATCAAGGACCCGCCCAGCGAGACCGAGATCGACAAAGGCGAGGATCATGCGTGGCTCGGGGTATTTACGCAGCCCTTTACCGATGATTTTGCGGCGTACTGGTCGCTGGAATCGACAGGTGGCTTGATCGTGAGCACCGTTGTGCCCGGTTCCCCGGCTGCGACGGTTGGTCTCAGCCAGGGCGACATTATTGTGAAGTTTGATGGCACGCCGGTCGTGGCCAAGGTGGATCGGGACGTTATCGGCTTCACGAAGCTCGTGCGCGAAGCGGGCGCGGGCAAAGAAATTGCTATGCGTGTATTGCGCGACGGTGAGCCAGTCGATCTGACGGTGACGCTTGGAACCCGGCCGCGCACCTCGCAGGATGCGGCAGAACATATCGATGAGACCTTGGGTTTGACGGTGCGGGAGCTCACGCGGGATGTGCGCATCCGCCTCAATCTTTCTGAAGAGGTGCATGGTGTTATTGTTCGCACGGTCAAATCGGGCAGCACGGCCCAGCTTGGCAGGATGCGTGCCGGTGTCATCATCATGGGTATTGGCGACTACCCCGTTCGCAATATCGACGATTTCAAGGAAGCGGTCAAGAAGCTCGCAGAATCTAAACCAGCGGAGATTGCAGTTTTTGCGCGCTTTGGTTCGGAAACGGGCTTTTTCCGCCTTGAACCTGTATGGGAATAGCATGAAGAGTGTTACTGCCATTTACCCCGGCCCAAGGGGCCGGGGTGCTCACGTGCGTAAAACGGCTTGCCTTGCCGTTATCTGCATGGCGGTATTGGTTGCGGGATGCGCCCCTCCGGGAGACGATGCCGACGTGTTGGCGGAGATCGCCGCAGGTGGTGAGCACCAGGACTGGGATGTGACCCGCCCCAGGATAAAAGCCTATCTTCTGAGGCATCCCAATGATATCCTCGGGCACTATTATTACGGACTCAGCTATCTTCACATGCCCTTGCCCCAGCTCACCCTCGCGGAAGGCGAGTTCCTGACGACGCAGACGCTGCTTGAGCAAGTGGAGGAATTCCCCGAGGAAGAAGCAGGCATGGAACGTAATGTTTTTGCCGGGCAGCTTCACCGAAAGACTGCGCTTGCCTACATGCGGGGCTATCGAGAAGCGCTCCAATTCGGCCTTTCCCACGACTATGGCCAGGAATTGCTGCGCAAGGCCAACGCGGAAGTCGAGCTTGGTCTTCAGGCAAGCCCGTCTTCCGCACGTCTCCAGGAATATGCGGAGTTTCTCCGGCAGGCCTTGGGTATAGACGCGCCGAAAGGCCCAAAGATTATTACGGAGCGCGCCGGGGTCGGCATTTCCATCTAGGAGTCGGGCCACCGTCAAGAGGTATGCTTCTGACCCTCCCCCGCCCGAGAAACTTCTTGTTTTTATAGCGGCTCTTGCTGATTAAAAGGGGCGAAACAGGTCAAAAAGTTTGGAACGCCTGATCGTTTCAGGTAGACTTGCCGCACTATGGATGGTGTTTTTTTTCTTGTTTTGTATTACTGATTGTCGTGATGTTTTGTGGAGTTTGCCGACAATGAATGCAGCCGAATTGTTCGTTGAGTGCCTTGAAGAAGAAGGCGTAAAATATATCTTTGGTGTTCCCGGCGAGGAGAATGCCCACTTTTTAATGGCCTTGGAGAATTCGCCCATTGAGTTCGTTCTGTGCCGTCACGAACAGTCGGCGGCTTTTATGGCCGAGACCTACGGGAAACTGACCCGGGAAGCGGGTGTCTGCCTGAGCACGCTCGGACCCGGAGCGACCAATCTTGTCACGGGTGTCGCCAGCGCCAACAGTGATCGTGCGCCCATGGTCGTTATTACCGGCCAGGCGGCCATTCAGCGCCAGCACAAGGAAAGCCATCAAAATATAGATGTGGTTTCCATGTTCAGGCCGGTGACCAAGTCGGCGACCCCAATCATTCACCCGGATAATATTCCAGAGGTGGTGCGCTGCGCTTTCAAACAGGCGGTGCGCGAAAAGCCAGGGGCCTGTCACATCGAACTGGCCGACGATATCGCGGCGCTCCCCGCGACGAAGCATCCCGTGAAGATAAACTACCTGCGTCGCTCTGTGGCGGATGACAAGATCGTCAACATCGCCATGGACGTTATTCGTTCGGCGAAGAATCCGGTTGTATTGGCGGGCAACGGTGCGATTCGCACCAGGACCGCGAAGATGCTTCGGAAGTTTTCCGAGCTGACGGGGATTGGTGTTATTTCGACCTTTATGGGCAAGGGTTGCGTGTCCCGGGATTCGGAGCAGTGTATTTTTACGCTGGGCCTCCAAACCAAGAATCTGGCCAATGTGGCCATCAAGGCGGCGGATCTGGTTATCACGGTCGGCTATGATTTGGTGGAGTACCATCCCAGTGTTTGGAACAAGTCGGGCAATAAAAAAATCATCCACATTGACTTTTTGCCGGCGGCGGTGGACAGCCACTATGAACTGGATGCAGAGGTGGTGGGGGATACGGCCCATACCCTCTGGATGTTGAACGAACGTCTGCGCGCCGAGCCCATTCATTTTGAGCTGGATGCACAACAGAAGACTCGCAAGGCCATGCTCAATCTCTTCGCCGAACACAAGGATGATGATACGGACGGCTCGATCCGCCCCCAGAAAGTGCTGTGGGATGTGCGGGAAGCGATGGGGCCGGAGGACATCGTTTTAAGTGACGTGGGTTCCCACAAGATGTGGATTGCCCAGTATTATCAATGCGACGAACCCAATACCTGCCTCATTCCCAACGGCTTTTGCTCCATGGGCTGCGCCCTCCCCGGCTCGATTGCGGCCAAGTTGGTACAGCCGGAGAAACGAGTCATGGCCATTTGCGGCGACGGCGGATTCTTGATGAATGTGCAGGAAATGGAGACGGCTGTCCGGCTTAAACTGAATATAGTGGTCATGGTCTGGGTGGACAATGGCTACAACTTAATTAAGTGGAAACAGCAAAACCAATTTGACACGCACACCAGCCTGTCCTTCGGCAATCCAGACTTTGTGCAACTGGCCAGGGCCTTTGGCTTTCATGGCATGTATGTGGATAAGTCGCGTGATCTCGCCGCCGCCATTGAAGAGGCCTTCTCGGCGAACAAGCCCACGCTGCTGGCGCTGCCTATCGATTACCGTGAAAATGACCGATTAACGGAACAACTGCAGATTATCGTCTAGGGAACTTGTAATAAACCCAAAGGGAAAGTGGCATAGGCGTCTCGCCTGTGTGAGTCCCGAAGGGGCTCAACAGGTTAGCCCACGGTAACACCTTGGGAAAAATGGCCCACCGAAAAATACCCCTGAAAGGGCGTAAGAGGATTTCTTGCGGAAACGGAGAGTTTTCCGTATATTATGGCTGGGTTGCGCGTTGGTGTTATTGAAAATCCATCAAGAAGATATGAATCGTGGTTCTGCTATTTCGCCCTTTCAGGGCTAGTCGTTTTTGCGATATCTTAACCCAGGGCGTTGCCCTGGGCTAACCTGTTGCGGCCTTTCAGGCCAAATTCCCAATGCCCGTGCTTATCGGTTGGAGAAAGAAGGACTCAGGCTATGTTAAAAGAATCCTACCCCTACTACCTGGCGAATAAGCCGGTACAACCCAACACCGACTTGGAAGTCATTGACAAGTACACGGGGAAGGTGGCGACCCGTGTTGCCATGGCGGATGAGGCGGCTATCGACTTGGCCATCGCCAAGGCCGTTGAAGCCGACGAACCCATGCGGCGCATGCCCTCCTACAAGCGCCAAGAGGTCTTGGAGCACTGCGTCAAGCGCTTCACGGAACGGGCCGAAGAACTCGCCCAGTCCCTCTGCATCGAGGGCGGCAAACCCATCAAGGACAGCCGTGGTGAAGTCTCCCGCCTTATCGACACCTTCAAAATCGCCGCCGAGCTTTCGGTCAATATTGGCGGCGAGGTTCTTTCCATGGACCGAAGCGCCCGCGCCCATGGCTACACCGGCATGACGAAGCGGGTACCCATTGGCCCCTGCTCCTTCATTTCGCCCTTCAATTTCCCCTTGAATCTTGCAGCCCACAAAATAGCGCCCGCCCTCGCGGTGGGCTGTCCTTTCGTGTTGAAGCCAGCAAGCCTCACGCCCCTCGGCGCAATAATCATCGGTGAAGTTCTTGCCGAAACGGACTTGCCGGAAGGCGCGTTCTCCATTCTTCCCTGCCGCCGCGACGGTGCCGCCCTCTTTACGGAGGATGACCGTCTCAAGCTCCTTAGCTTCACCGGTTCCCCCGGTGTGGGCTGGGCGCTCAAAGCCAAGGCCGGCAAGAAGCCCGTCATCCTGGAATTGGGCGGCAATGCTGCCTGCATCGTCGATGAAGACGCCGACCTCGAAGACGTGGTGCAGCGCATGGTCATTGGCGCCTTCTACCAGTCCGGCCAGAGCTGCATCGGTGTCCAGCGAATCATCGTCCATGAGTCCAAGTATGATGCCTTCAAGGAGCAGTTTGTGGCTGCCACGAAGAAGCTGAAGGCGGGCGATCCACGCGATGAAGACACCTTCATCGGCCCCATCATCTCCAAGGCCGAAGCGGACCGCATGCAAAACTGGATCGATTCTGCGGTGAACAAGGGCGCAACGCTGCTCTGCGGTGGCGGACGGAAGGGCAACATGCTGGAAGCGACCATCCTCGAAAACGTGGACAAGAGCGAGCCTATGTACGCCGAAGAGTTTTTTGGCCCGGCGTGTTTGCTCACGAAGTTCAGCAATTTTGACGATGCCCTGGACGAAGTGAATGACAGCAAGTTCGGCCTCCAGGCGGGTATCTTCACGCGGGACATCTACAAGATTAACAAGGCGTGGGACACGTTGGACGTGGGCGGCGTGGTCATTGGCGACGTGCCCTCCTGGCGCGTGGATCACATGCCCTACGGCGGCGTAAAAGACAGTGGCCTGGGCCGCGAAGGCATCAAGTACGCCATCGAGGACATGACCGAGCTGCGGCTCTTGGTGGTGCGGACGCCGCAAAACGTTTAGGGTCATCGCAAAAGACGGATATATTGACAGGGCTATCGTCGTTGGGCGGTGGCTCTGTTTTTGTTAGTCGCCGCCCTCTTCTTTTGTGGACGATGTGGACTTGGTGGACGCGGTGGACGAATCACACAGGCCGACTTCCTTGTCCACGTCGTCCACCAAGTCCACTCTGTCCACAATGCAAACCGTCAGCGTGGCGCGGGTTGTTTCCACGATGCCGTAGTTGCTTAAATGGCATCGCTGATACAATCAAGGAGGCTCGATGCCACCAACCCCAACACCCCAAGGCACGGCAACCGTCGGCCTGCTCCAATTCGCGGGCGTTCCGGGAGAAAAGTCCCGCAACATCGAAACCGCCACCCGCCTCATCCGGGAGGCGGCGGCAGCGGGTACCCAGATCGTCGTGATGCCCGAAGTGGCGCTCACCGGATTCGTGGGTGGCGACGCAGAGCGGGCCATGGCGGAGTCCATCCCCGGTGCGAGCACGGCGGTGTTTTCCAGCCTCGCACGGGAACTGGACATCTATATCCTGGTCGGACTCTCGGAATTGCGCGAGGGAAACCTCTACAACGCCATGGTCGCGATAGACCGCCAGGGTGACTTAATGGGTGTCATGCGCAAGGTCCATATTAACCGACACGAAATTTCCGGCGGTTGGCGGAATGGCTCCGAGTTTCCGGTCTGGCGCTTTGAAACGACGACGGGTGCCTTCACGGGCGGCATCATGATTTGCTATGACCGCGAACACCCCGAAAGCGGACGGCTACTCATGCTTCAGGGGGCCGATGTCATTTTCAATCCCCTTGCCTGCCCCTGCCCCACCGATGACATCCACCGCTGTCTCTTGCGGACGCGGGCCTTTGAAAATTCGGTGTACCTTTGCATGGTAAACCATGCCGCGCCCCGTGAGAACGGCCATAGCATGGTGATCGACCACAACGGCGCGATCCTGACCGAGGCCGGAGAGGACGAAACGGTTCTACGCTGCGCGCTGGATCTGGACGCGCTTTGTGCGTACCGCCAGGATTCGCTGTACGGCAGACACCACCGCCGCCCGGAACTCTATCGTCCGCTATGCGATTCCGAAGGACAACTGCATCCGCCGGACGCAAATTTGCCGTAGCGGCAACGGGCAATGTTGGGAACACACCAATCTTGCTGGATGTGCCATGGACAAGTTGGGATCCAACTACGTAAACTCCCTACGTCGTGCTAAAGGTGGGTTCTGAGTCCCGACATTTCGCTCTATGTTAATCGTGAACAACCTGTCAGGAAAATCTCTATGAATGTATTCTCTTCCTTCCGAGTGCTTCTTCAGGCGGCTATGGTTCTGGCCCTATCCAGCAACGGGGCATGGGCGGTATGGGAGGACCTCGGCAGCGGCTATGTCCACCATGGTGTCGCGACACCCGTGAGTAACCATCGTGGCACGGTTGCAACCGTGGATGGTGAGGGCCGCAATGTTGTGCTGGTGTGGCTCTTCGACCATCGCGGCGGCTACGCCCTGCTTATGATCGACGCAGCGACAGGAAAGTCCGAAGAGTATCCCATGCCCTTTCCTCCGGGCGGGGACACGTCCTACACGTCGATTCTATCGAGTCAGAACAAGTTCTATACCCACTTCAACAGCCATTTTGTGGAGTTCGATCCCGTGAAGCGGGCCTTCACCTTTTTCCAAAAGACGCATAATCAGATGGCCATGGGCATGACGGAAGACGACGACGGAAGCATATGGGCGGTCACGTACCCGAACAGTGGCGTGGTCGCTTTTGATCCGAAATCCTCCGTGCTTACGGACTACGGGCATGTCTACGCCCAGAACTGGCGCCAGTACCAGCGCTATGTGGCGACGGATGATTCTGGTTGGCTCTATTTTGGTATCGGGAGTACGGCGGCTCAGCTCATCGCCTTCGATCCCGAAACCCGTAAAGCCACGCCCATTGTACCCGATGCCGACCGTGTTAAGGGCGCAGGCTATGTGTATCGTGATCTGAATGGCAAGGTTTACGGGCACGGGGGCAACAACGACATGTGGTATGAACTCTACCAGGGGAAGGCCACTCCCATCGACAAGCCCGCCACACAGAATCCCAAACCCATCATTACGAGCAGCCAGGGCTTGTTTTACCGGGAGTTCCCCGACGGCAAGCGGCTCAAGACCTGTGATACGGTGGAGCGTGTGATCGAGGTCGAGGACCCCGCGACGGGAAAAATCACAAAGAACTCCTTCGACTACAAGAGCGAGGGGGCTCATATCATGGGCATCGCGACGGCACCGAACGGAACGCTCTGTGGCGGAACGGCCTTTCCCATGCGCTTTTTCAGCTATGACCCCAGCAAGGACACCTGGGTTAATCGTGCGGCCTACGGGCAATGCAACACGGTCGTGCGACAAGGGGACCACTTCTTCGTCGGGGGCTATGGCGGTGGGTTCCTGCTCGACTGGCAACCGGAAAAAGAGTGGGTCGCAACCACGAAGACCAAGGCAAGCTCGAATCCACGCTTTCTAACACAATGCACGCCCACAATACACCGCCCCCATGACCTGCTCGCCCATCCCGATGGGAAGACGCTCGTGCTCGCAGGCACACCCGGCTATGGGTACACGGGTGGCGGGCTGCTGTTTTGGGACCGGGAAACCGAGACGCGGGTGCTTATCGAGCACACGGACATTCTTCCCGAGCATTCGACCATGAGTCTCGTCGCGCTGCCCAAGGGCCGCATTCTCGGTGGCTCAACGATTGGCGCTGGAACAGGGGGCGAGGAGAAAGCGAAAGAAGCCGAGCTATACATCATGGATATGGCGACCAAAAAACTCGAATGGCATGACACGGTCTTTCCCGGCATCCGAAGCTATACCGATCTCTATTGTGACGAAGGGGGACTGGTGTATGGCGTAGCAAACCAGCATCGCTTTTTCGTATTCGACCCGGAGTCAAAAAAGGTTGTGCATGAGATTGATACCACGGATTCCTTCGGTTCGACGATTTCTCATCAGGGACCGCGCGTCTTTGTGGCGGGGCCGGACGGTGCTCTTTTCATGCTCTTTCGGAAGGGGGTTGCGCGGGTCGATCTCAGCACCCACGCGATTACCATGATCGCCGAATCGCCCGTATCCATTGGCCCCGGCGGCGCTTATCACGATGGCCGTATTTACTTCGGCAGCGGCTCGCACCTCTATAGCTTTGATGTGTCTGCCAAGTCGAACTGAGGTGCGTGCATCAGGCGAATGTCTTACCCGAAGCGCTCCTTCATCGCTTCCAGTGAGATATGCGAACCCGACCGCATGTGATGTTCGACGAAGGTGAGAAATCCCTCATCGTTCTCCCTGCCGATTACGGGCCAGTCCGGCGGTGGCGAAAGCCACTGTCCTTGCTCGTCGCGCATGTGGGATCGATCTGACGCGAAGGCCTCCACATAGGCATCGCCCTCAAAGAGTACGAAGCGCGGTCGAAGAATATCCGGCATGGTGCTATCCAGTCGAAATGTCCGACGAAGGTAGGTGTCTGCGTCCGTCGGAAAAGGCAAGGCTGTGTTCAGATCATAGACGAGCCATTCGTCGTTTCGGACGAACAAGATGACGTGGTAATCCCAGATTACAGGCTCATCGCGTTTTTCACAGACACGCTGGTTCCAGAACAGGCAAGCCCCTTCTGGATTTGAAATGAGCGCGACGATGCGCTCAGTCTTTGCGAAGGCCGGTTTCTGTGTGAGATGCCACACGTTTTCTTCGCAGTAGCACGGGCAGTACTTGTACTGGGATCTGGTCATGATCCCTGAATCCAAAGGGGGGATTTCATCGGTCCGATCTCCGGTAGGATGCGAAAACGTCGACATCGACCTATCCGTACTACTATCCGGCATTTTTTTGTTTTTTTTGAACAAGAAAATACGTTGCAAGGAGTCGTATCAGATTACCAATCCTTGGGTTAAAAACATATTTCGAGGGCTATAATTCTACACTTTTGACCACCGATGGCTCAGAGCAGCCGTTGGCCGCAACCAAAATTTTATTCACCACGAAGGCACGAAGAACACGAAGGGCGCACGAAGAGGAGAATAGAGGTAACAGGTTGCACGGTCCGTCCAGCCTAGGACATTCTCGTAGCCCAGCTCCTGGGGCGAGGGGCCGCCTTGATGGGTGGCGGCCCGCGGCTCAATAGCCCCCGGCCAAAAGACGGCCGCCATGCGGTAGTAGTCCGTCTGTGGAATCGGGTCAAACTTGTGATCGTGGCAGCGGGCGCACTTTACGGAAAGCCCAAGAAAGGCCGAGGAGGTCACATGGACCAGATCTTCGAGCCGCTCATATTTATAATTTTGAGGATCGTTCGGCTCGTCGTTCCACGTGCCCATCCGCAACATACCCGTGGCGATAACGCTTTGCTCCGTGCGTTCGGCGATTTCATCACCCGCGAGTTGCTGCACCACGAACTGGTCGTAGGGCATGTCTTCGTTGATGGCATCAACCACCCAATCGCGGTAGCGCCAGGCGTTCGCTTTGACCTGGTCCCGTTCATAGCCGCACGTTTCCGCAAAGCGCACCAGGTCCAGCCAGTGGCGCGCCCATTTTTCGCCGAACTGGGTCGAGGCGAGCAGCCCGTCAACGACCCGCTCCCAGGCATCTTCTCGTTCATCAGAGACGAAGGCTTCGACCTGCGCGAAGGTGGGCGGCAGTCCGATCATGTCGTAGTACACCCGCCGAATCAGATCGCGCCGCTCGGCCAGGGGCGCGGGTTCCATGTCGGCCTGCTCCAGTTTTGCGAGCACAAAGGCATCAATGGGATTGCTGACCAAATCGGCGTGACGCACCGTGGGCGGTGCAGGACGCTCCACCGGCTGGAGAGACCACCAGTCCCGGCCACCACGAACATCCGTTGTCGCCTCATACAAATCGAGGCTGCGCCCTTCCGGCCACGCGGCCCCGGTCTCAATCCAGCGCCGCAAGAGTGCGATCTCGTCGTCCGCCAGCTTCTGGGAGATACCCTTCACTTCCGGCGGCATACCACCCGAAAGAACATGGGCTAAGAGCTTACTGTCGTCAGGCGCGCCGGGCACCACCACGATGCCATTTTTGCTGCCCTTCATGAGGCCCACCTTCGTGGCCAGCACAAGACCGCCGAGGGATCGCGCTCCTGATGGCATTCAAGACAGCGCCGCACGAGCAGGGGCGCGATTTCCTTCTCGAAACCGGGTGCGTCGATGTCGGCGGCCTTCGAGTACGGAGCGATAGCAGACACGGATATCACCACTGCGAGGATCATACGATCATACGTTGATTTGCCAAGAATCATGTTGTGGGTATTTCTTGTTTGGGTGCGCCTGACACCAATGCCATTTCGGAGTGCCACCTACGGTAACAGCAGATGTCGGTCTCGCAAATCAACGTATACGCGCTGTCAACATTAAACTCAGGCCTGGGGCGGAGTGAATAGCAACGCTTTATTTACTTCGTGTATTCACGGGAAGGCCGCGGGGCGGTCTTAACAAGACGGCCCCTTCCCAAAGCCCACCGGGACAGGCACGCGCCTCAGCGTTTTCCGCCCTGCCCGCAGCATACGAATCGACAATACGCGCCCCGCCCAAATGATCAATGCCAGGGGCGCGAGTCCGTCCCTGAGGAGCAAAGGATGTCAAAAAATATACGGCGGGTGAAATGTTTCGTTTCTTTGCGCCTTCGCGT
>JAJRPE010000051.1 GCA_024280935.1 Candidatus Hydrogenedentota bacterium | reverse complement strand
CTGCAAGGAGAGCACGATGCCGCAGCCTCTAAACTATGCGATACGACCGAGGCATTGGCGCAGAGTGCCGCTCGTGAAGAGGAACTTAATCGCAGTCTTCACGATACAAGAGATTCCTTCAGTCGTCTGCAAGGAGAGTACGATGCCGCAGCCTCTAAACTATGCGATACGACCGAGGCATTGGCGCAGAGTGCCGCTCGTGAAGAGGAGCTCAATCGTGACTTGCGGCTTACCAGGGAATCGTTGAGCAGCACCGAAGGTCGTTGCGCGAAACTTCATCAGCTGGAGCGTAACCAAGCCCGCCAGATTGGAGATATTCAGCGTGAACTTGAGGTGCTCTCGGCAACGGAATCCAAGGCGCGTGCTGAACGTACCAGCCTTACTACGGACCTCCAGAGCCAAAAGGAGCGGTGTCGCAAACTCGAAGGTGCCCTTTCCGATACTCGTGGTCAGTTGATAAAGGCGACTTCGGCACTGGAAGTTCATCAAGCCAATGAAAATACCTTGGAATCGTCGTTGCGAACGCTTCGCAAGACGCAAGAAAAGGAACGTCAAGATGCGATAGCGTTGCGCGCTGATTTTACGGCGGCAGACGCATCCCTTCAGGAAGCACGGCAGGAACTCTACACGACCCGAGGTTTGCTATGGCGCAGCACAGCGGACACAATTCGTCTACGTGACGTAGTCAGCACGTTGGAAGAGACGCTCATCGAAGTGCGTGCGGCCCTCGAAATTTCCCAAAGTGCGGAAAAGACGTTGCAGGCGGAGCAGATTCAGCTTTCCAATTCGCTCGAAGCGGCGAGTAATCGCGTCGCCCTGTTGGAAGATGATCGCAAGGAGCTCGAAGGCCAGCGCGACGACTTATCGGTGAATTGCTCGGACCTTCGAATGGAACTCGCGGAACGTTCCCATAGCCTCAGTGAAACGCTGGCGAAACTTGCATTGCGCACACGCGAACGGGATAAGTTCGACGTGGAGCGTGCCGATCTACAAGAAGAGTTCGAGGAATTCCAAGCCCGGTCTCGGCGTGAGTTTTCCGTCATGGAGGCTGATCTGGCCGCGTCTCGGGAACGGTGTATGGCCGCAGATTCGGCGCTCCAGTTGCACAAAGAAGAAAGCGATTGCATGGCTGCCCGCATGTTGACAATCGAGGTCGCCCATGAAGAAACCAGCGAGCGCGCAAGGGTTGCCGAGGAGCGTGCCTCCCAGATAGAAACTTCACTCGAAACAAGTCGGTCAAGGGAACGGGATCGTCAAGTGGAAAATAATGCCCTCAGCATTCAATTGGCAGAAACATTGTCCGCCATGGAATCTCTCCAGGATAGCGTCCGCAACCATGAAGAAGCGGCGCGCCAGGAGAAAGATCGCACTACCCGTCTCCTCCAACAGACCATGGATTCCCTGCAATCAGGGTTGAAAGAGGTCGGGGAGACTACCAGTGATATGCTTCCCTTGGCTTCTGGGCCGGAACTTTCGGACGAGAGCAGCGACTACAAAGAAGGGGAAGAAGATCCCAGCAACGGAAACGGGAACGCCTCACGCTATAGTGTTTCACACAGCGATTGACTATAGGTGACACAGTGCTATAATCCCTATGCAAACTATGAGTAACAAACGCGCCAAAAGAAGAGCGAGCCTCTTTCAGGAAAACAAGCGACTCCGGGAACAGATCGCAGCCCTGGAAGCGGATCGCTGTGACTTGCGCCGAACCGAGCGCGCCCTTGCGCAGTACTGGGGACTGCTCGATGCCATACTCACGGGAACCGACGACCTCTATGGCCTAAAAGGGACCGACTCTAATTATCAGGCGACCAACCAGGCGTTTTGCCGTTTTGCCGGAATTTCAGAGCGAGAAATCCGGGGATACGGAGACTTTGACCTTTTTTCCCACGAACTGGCGGACATACTCCACCGCCACGATGTCCGCATACTTCAACGTGCAGTTCCTCAATCCTATGAGGCCGAACTGCCTCTGAAAAAAAGCCCCATTTGGGTGCGAATAGAAAAAACGCCTGTTTTCGACAATCAGGGAAGCTGCGTTGGAATTCTTTGTATCGTACGTGACCGAAGTCTCCTCCACCGCTACCAAATACAACAGGATATTCTGACTCGCGCCGGGCACGACGGGTTCTGGTGTACCAATGTTCATGGAACGATTTTGGACGTGAACCACGCCTATTGCACTATCACCGGGTACAGTCGCCGGGAAATGCTGGGAAAAAACCTGCACGAAGTTGAAATGCTCTGTACGCCAAAGGAGCTTTCCCTTCAAACCCAAGCCATTGTGCGCGATGGATTCGGTGTTCACCGCACGATGCATCGGAGTAAAGACAACCGAATCCTGGAATTTGACGCAAGTGTCGTCTATTCGCCGAAACAGGGTGGGCATTTTTATCGCTTTTTCCGCAACGCCGTGCTGGCGGAACAACCCGTCCCTATCGCACCGCCCCTGGAAAAGGCCCCTCTCGCCCATGAACCCCAATCCAGGGCGCATCGCAAGGTACTCAACCTGAACGAGATTGTCACGCTTGCGATTGACCGGGAAATTGACCATATACCGCCCGGCATATCGCTTCGCAAAGACCTGGATAGCAATCTCAAGAATACGCTAGCCAATCAGCAACAAGTGCTCCAGATTATCATTAATCTGGTGACGAATGCTGTTGAAGCCATGGAAGGCCGAGGCCACCTGCGAATCGTTACGCGCAACGTGGAACTCAGCCGCGACTGCTTGGGCGAAAATCCAAAAATAGAGCCGGGTGCGTACGCGTATCTTGCGATAAGCGACACAGGGCGCGGCATCAGCCCTGGCTTCGTCAATAAAATATTTGAGCCATTTATTACCACGAAATTCAAAGGCCGCGGAATGGGCCTGGCCTCCGTTACTCGAAACATTGACGAACACAATGGGTTGGTATCCGTGAAGAGTGAAGAAGGCAAAGGCACCACCTTTACCGTCTATCTGCCCACGACGGACGCAGGCGTAGATCGAGGGGGAAGCATCCCGCAGATCCCTTCGGGCACGGAGACCGTTCTCATCGTCGATTCCGAGGCGCGCGTATTGGAAGCGGGAAAAGAGATCCTGGAGCGCCTGGCCTACCACGTAATACTTGCTCCAAACCTGGACGAAGCCATGCGACAAGTCAAGTCACACTATCCGCCGGTGGATGTCGTCGTACTGGACACGGAAACCTCGGGGGAAGCGCACGAGGACTTTGTACGTCACTTGCTTCAAATAAATCCGCAGTTGAAGATTGTTCTGGCAGGGGACCACGAGCTTGATGGTTGGGCACAGGATTTCCTCGATGCCGGTGCCCACGGCTTTGTGAGAAAGCCTTTTCGGGCTGAAGTGCTCGCGCCGAAAATTCGGCAGACCCTCGACACCTGAACGAGTTACACGGGAAAAAGAACAATACACAGGCGGTGGGTGCCCATGCGACGATGCCTCGTTGCATTCCCCGGAGGCCCTGCATTATGCTGTGAACATGCCCTTCCCCACCACGACAACCGACGAATCATCCGAGTCCGGCGCGCCCCCATTCCTCTCGGTCGTGATACCCATTTTCAATGAGCACGAGGCCCTGGACGAACTTTTCACCCGCCTAATCGCTTCCCTGCGAGATTACGGAAAATCCTTTGAGATAATT
>JAJRPE010000050.1 GCA_024280935.1 Candidatus Hydrogenedentota bacterium | reverse complement strand
TGAGACAATTGAAAACCCGCGTCGCTACGCTCCGACAACTGGCCGCAATCGATTGGAATGGGTGGCCGCCTTCCATTGGAATCACTGGCCGCTTTCCTTCGGACTGGGTGGCCGCAATCGCTGGAATACGCACCCTGACCCCATAGAAACAACCTTCGGGTGCCACGGACAAGCCCGGCAGGGCTTGTTCGTGCAAAACAGGGAACGGATAGACATTGGGGGGTATTGCCTCTTGGACATATTTCCCAAGCACGGGCACGCCCCTTGTCCGTGGCACCCCAAGTGGCCCGTGAACGCATACGAGGGACGAAAGGGGCATTGAAAAAGAACAGGTGCGGGAAGTCGTCGAGAAAAATCGGATTGGGCCGCACGAACCCGAGGCACGTCCGATAGGATATCTATGCCTGACCGGCCCGTCTCACGCTAGAAAGGCAGCACGCCCTTGAGCTTGTCGTGCAGCCCGTAGCCCGTGAGGAAGGCCACCAGTCCGAAGAGGGCGATTCCCAGGCCCCAGGCAATACCGATGCCCTTTTGCCGGAGGAAGGAGGCCAGGCGCATATAAATCAGTCGTGTGGGTGTCGGACTGACATTCACGACGACGACGGTGACATTGTCCTTGCCGCCGTTTTCGTTGGCGAGATTGACCAGTCGCTGGGAAATCTCGGCCGAAGTTCCACCCCGGCGAAATTCAGCCTTAATGTCGTCGTCCTTGACCATGTTGACCAGGCCATCGGTACAGAACAGGAGCATGTCGCCGGGGACGATATGCCACAGGTAGGTGTCCACGGTAACTTCCTCGTGGGTTCCGACGCAACGGGTGACGATATTCTTCCGACGGTCGGTTTCCGCTTCGGCCTTCGACATGAGGCCGAGCTTCACCTGTTCGTCGACCCAAGAGTGATCTTCGGTCTGAGCGAGGATCTCATTCTCACGGATGTGGTAGCAGCGGGAATCTCCGACATTGCCGATGAAGACTTTTTTCGGGGTGACGACACCCGTAAGAACGGTGGTGCCCATGGGGCGCCGCGTGCGAACCAAATCCCTGTTGGTTTGATAGATACTCTCGTTCGCCCGTTCGATAGAGACGCGAACGCGGGGCAGGGGTCCGCCACTGTTATCGTCGGGGCTGCCGTTCGACGGAGCCGGGAGGGGCTTCTCTTTGACGACATCACCGATGATGCGCACCGCGAGCTTACTGGCTATCTCGCCCCCGGTGTGCCCGCCTAACCCATCGGCCACGCATACCATGGCACCCTCTTTGAAGAGGCGCAAGCCTTTGGCACCTTCCCGGACGACAACATAGGAGTCTTCGTTGTTTTTCTTTCGTCGGCCTACGTCACTTAGTGCCGCAATATCTAAACGCATGAATTTCTCCGACCTTCGTCGCAAGCGTACCGAACAAAAAAATCCGGCAAAGGTGCTGTGTAAATCATTGATTTGTTGCTATGCCCGTCCCCTGGGTTGGAGTGCGCTCCCCGGTATCTCCAGGCACATAGCGATTGCAGGCAACGTGATGGCCTTTACTGTATTCTACAAGATTAGCACCCACAAGTGCACAATCGGGCACAGCATCGGGACAGCGTGGGTGAAAGTGACAGCCCGAAGGTGGCTCGATAGGGCTGGGCACGTCACCGGTCAGCACGGTTCGTTGCAGGTTGCGTTCGGGGTCGTTTTTGGGCACTGCGGAGAGTAACGCCTTGGTATAGGGGTGGATCGGATTGTTGAATAGCTGCTCTACCGGGGCAATTTCAACGATGCGGCCCAGATACATAACGGCCACGGTTGTGGAAATATGGCGGATGACACTGAGATCGTGCCCGATAAAAAGATAGGTCAGACCCAATCGCTCTTGTAGATCTTTTAGCAGATTAAGTATCTGTGCCTGGACCGAAACATCAAGGGCGGATACGGGTTCGTCGGCCACGATAAGATCAGGCTCGACGGCCAGGGCACGTGCAATACCAATGCGCTGGCGTTGGCCACCGCTGAATTCGTGGGGGTAGCGATCCGCCGCCTCCGGGGGGAGGCCCACCAGTTCGAGCAGTTCAAAGCAACGGGCACGACGGCTGTTGCGGTCACCCAGTCCATGGGCCTTCATCGCTTCCGCCAGCACCGAATAGACGGTCATACGCGGGTTCAGGGATCCAAAGGGATCTTGGAAGATGATCTGCACGCGCTTGCGGAGCGCACGAAGATCCTTTCGGTCCAGTTGGCACACATTGATGCCATCGAAGGTGATGGTACCCGATGTAGGCTCAACGAGGCGCAAGAGGGAACGTCCGGCTGTGGTCTTGCCACTGCCGCTTTCCCCCACCAGGCTCAGGGTGCTGCCCCGTGGGATGGAAAAACTGATGCCGTCCACCGCGTACACCGCGCCCACCGTCTTCGAGAAGATGCCCCGCTTGATGGGAAAATGTTTTTTAAGATTCTCGACGATCAAGAGGTCATCGCTCATGGGCTGTGTACTCCTGATTCAGCGGGGTCCAGGGCGGCCAGCGCGTTGTGCTCCCAGCACGCCACGCCGTGGGCCGTTCCCGCAATGGCTTCGTAGGGCGGAAGATCGGATTTGCACCGGCTCTGGACATAGGGGCAGCGATTATTAAAGCGGCAGCCGTCGGGAAATTGTGTCGCCGCAGGCACATTGCCCTCAATGACGTGGAGGCGCTCCAAGGTTTTCTCCAGACTCGGTAGCGAAGCGAAGAGTCCTTGGGTGTAGGGGTGACGGGGGTTCTTGAACAGCTCCGCCACGGGGGCCTGTTCGACCTTCTTGCCCGCATACATAACCACCACCTCGTCTGCGTTTTCCGCGACAACACCGAGGTCGTGGGTAATCAGCAGGATGGTCATGCCGCGCTCCGCCTGCAATTCGCGCAGGAGCTCAAGAATCTGGGCTTGGATGGTCACGTCGAGGGCGGTGGTGGGTTCGTCGGCAATGAGGACCTTGGGATTACAGGCCAGGGCCAGGGCGATCATGACGCGTTGTAACATACCGCCCGACAGTTGGTGGGGGTAGTCATCCACGCGCTGCTCGGGTGCGGGAATGCCCACTTGGTCGAGCAAACGAATGGCTTCCTGGCGCGCGTCGGTCTTGTTGAGTCCGCGATGCAATCGAATGGCTGCGCTCAACTGCCCGCCCACGCGAAACACGGGATTCATGGAGGTCATGGGCTCCTGAAAAATCATGGAGATGTCGTTGCCCCGAATGGCCCGCAGTTCCTTTTCCGGCATAGTCAGCAGGTCACGGCCTTCAAAGAGGATCTGGCCCCCCGCCTTGACGCCCGGCGGCTCGGGCACCAGGCCCATGACGGACAAGGCAGTGACACTCTTGCCACAGCCGCTTTCGCCCACGACGGAAAGGGTTTTCCCCGCGTGCAGATCGAAAGAGACATCGTCCACCGCCTTCGCCAGGCCCTGGTCGGTTTTGAAGTAGGTCTTCAGATTTTTAATCTGAAGTATGGGGGCACCGTTATTGTTCATGTGTGAGGTTCCGAGGTGAACGTTGCCCACGGCTCAATGGAAAGGTTTTTCGTACTCACTCGACCCGCTTTCTGAGTTTCTTCTTGGCATCATCCCAGTCCAGGACGCGCTCCTTGCCCGCATCGAACCGGGCATTCGTCTCCTCCAAGACGTCTTTATGCCATGGGGGGGATTCCACGTTATCGCCGGTACGAGATAAGTCCGCCCACAAAGCCTCCATGGTTTGAAGCTTTTCTTCGGGGGACATTTGCGCTATCTGGGCCGAGGTGATGAGCACTGTGTATTGCTCCTTTTTGTAAGCGTTTTAGATAGGGGCAACTATAACTGACAAAAAAACCTCCGGGTGCCACGGGTAGGCCCGTAGGGTTTACCCGTGCAGAACCGATGCTTTTGAATGTCTCGATACGCTGTCTCACACCTGTGGGAACTACACGGGTAAGCCCTGAGAGGCCTATCCGTGGCACCCGAAGTGGCTATACTTTAACACACGACAACGCCGTGGAAAGTGACCCTGTGGGCAGGAGTGCGGACTTTCCAGTCCGCAACAAAGGGCGCGTGATCCCAGCAAAGGCCAGATCGAGCACAAAGGCCCGCGCTCACGTTGTGGCGGGTAGAAAAACCCGCCCTCTTGTCCTTTGATTTATTCCCGTAGCCGGGGATCCATGGCGTCGCGGAGCCCCTCGCCCGCCAGGTTAAAGGCGGTCACGGTGATAAATATTGCCAGGCCTGGAAAAAATACGAGCCAGTACGCAAAGTCCACATAGTCTTTGGACTGTTTCAGGATTTCGCCCCAGCTTGCCGTGGGCGGCGGCACGTCAAAACCCAGGAAGCTCAGGGCGGATTCGGTCAGGATAGCGCCCGCCACGCCAAAGGTTGCCGTGACCAGCACGGGGGCGAGGGCATTAGGGAGCAAATGGCGAAACATGACCCGTGCATCGCTGAGTCCCGTGGCGCGTGCGGCGACGGCAAAATCGGCATCGCGCAGTTTGAGGAATTCACCACGCACCAGCCGGGCCACGTCGGGCCAGCGCGTGAGGCCGATGGCGAACATGATGTTGTAGATGCTGGGATCGAGGAATGCGATGAGCGAAAGAATCAGGATGAAGGTGGGGAAGCAGAGCACCACTTCGATCACACGGAGAATCACGGCGTCGACCCAGCCGCCGTAGTAGCCCGCCAGGCAGCCCGCGATGACCCCGATGAACACCGCAATCCCCATGGCGATGATTCCGACGGTCATGGAGATGCGCGTGCCCCAGATGATCCGGCTGAGAACATCCCGGCCCCGGTCATCGGTGCCCAGCCAATGGGTGTTGGAGGGTGGCTGGAGGCGGTTCAGCAAATCGGAGCGTTCGGGGGCATAGGGGATGGGTGGGCGAATCGCCGAATCCTGTGGGCCGGGTTTCCAGTCGTCAAAGCTGATGGAGACCAGATCTTTGTAGGTGAGCACATTGGGGAAAAGATAGGTTTCGCCGTCCATGACGAGGTAGATGGGCTTTTCACCCGCGAGGAAGGGGGCGAGAAGCCCCACGACGACCAGCAGACCGAGGAGCGCAAGAGAGGCCAGGGCCATCTTGCGTTTCTTGAACTGGTGCCAGACCAGGTGCCAGTAACCTTGGCTTTGATGGGGGGCGTCAGGCATAGAGGGTGTACCCGTTCAGGTGATGTCGAGCTTGATTGAGAAACGGGAGACACAAAGACAACGGGCACAAGAAAGTGGCACAGGCGTCCCGCCTGTGTAAATCACAGCCGAGACGGCTGTGCCACATTCCCTTGAGGGGGTACCCGTTCAGATATCGTATAAAAATCCGCATCACGCGCCCTAACTGAACTTAATGCGTGGATCAACCACGGCATAGAGGATATCGGAAAGAATCAGCCCCAGTAGGGTCAGGAAGGCCGTAATCGAAAGGATGCCCATGACGAGGGGGTAGTCGCGGGAAAGAATCGCCTCGAAGGCCAGTTTGCCCATGCCGGGGATGGAGAAAATGCTCTCAATGATGACGCTGCCGCCTATGAGCGTAGGAATCAAGGTGCCCAGCAGGGTGATGATGGGGATGAGGGAATTGCGGAGCGCGTACTTGTAGATGACTGTGCGTTCGCTGAAACCATAGGCACGGGCCGTGCGCACGTAGTCCTGGCGGACCGTCTCCAGGAGGCCCGCACGGGCGTAGCGCGACAGGCCCGCGAAGCCCGCGTAGCTGAGACAAAACACCGGCAGAATCAGGTGCCAGGCCCGATCCAGCAACCAGGGCCACCACCCCATGGTGTCCGCGCCGTATTCGCTCATGCCGGCCACGGGAAACCAGTTCCAGTGGGCGCCGCCGCCAAAGAAATACATGAGCAACATGGCCACCCAGAAGCTGGGCAGGCTGTAGAGGATGAACAAGCCCAGAGTAATGACGGTGTCGGTATAGGAATGTTGGTGCGTCGCTGAATACACGCCGATGGGAATAGCGATCACATAGATGAGGAACAGCGAAATGAGATTGAGCTGAATCGTGATGGGCAGGGTCTCGCCGATCTTCTCCAGCACGGGACGATGGTCTTTATAGGAATTCCCAAAATCGAGGGTGGCGATTTTGCCGAGCCAGTGTACATAGCGGAGGGGCAGGGGCTTGTCCAGGCCATAGAGCTTTTTGGTTTGCTCGATGGCCTCCTTCGTGATGGCGCTGCCGCCCGCACTACCCGCTTTGTGGAGCTTTAGAAAGATCGGGCTGCCGGGGGCCATCTGCACGATGAGGAAGGTGATCATGCTGATCCCGATGAAGGTCGGGATGATCAACAGGAATCGTCGTATTAAGTAAGTGCGCAATTATTTAGAACCTTATCCAAGAGGTTGGGCATCCCTGCCCGACATAGAGGGCGCGTTGGTCTGCACGGCCCCTGCGGGTATGTACATCTGCACGGGTTTCTTCAGGGTGACACAGGCATCTCGCCTGTGTTTTTTGGATTGCGAAAGCTTGTTCCACAACACTACGGGTGCTGGATTGAGCATCGTGCCCTTTGTGTCGGGCAGGATGCCCAACCTCCTATTTATACCGTTGCTGATCGGTCGGAACCCACCATTCGCGCATGTCGAAGCCGAGGGTGTAGGGGATGACATTCTGAAAACGGTTGGAAATAACCACCTTGCGCTTGGAATTGTAGAGGAAGGTGTAAGGCTGCTCCTCGTGGAGGATGGCATGGAAGCGGCGATATAGGGCGGCTCGCTTTTCGGGGTCGAATTCCTGTCGGGCATCTTCGATGATCTTATCGGATTCGGCGGTGCCAAAGCCCACGTAGTTGGATCCGCTCTCCGTTTGGCTGGAGTGCCAGATCTGGTAGGGGTCGCCTTCGAACTCGCTGACCCACCCCATGCTGCACGCATCGAAGCTACGCTTGGTCACGCTCTCCAGGAAGGTGGCCCATTCCAAGGGGCGCAGGGTGACATCGATACCCGCTTTGTCGAGTTGCTCTTTGTATACCGTGGCCAACTGCTCATACTCCGGTGAGCCTGCTGGAAATATCCACTGGAAGCGGAAAGGAACGCCGTCCTTGTCGCGTACGCCGTCTTGGTCACTGTCTATCCAACCGGCCTCGTCCAAGAGTTTTTTGGCCCCTTCGGGGTCATAGGGCCACGGCTCAATGGACTTGTCGTAGGCGGGAGAGTCGGGGAACTTGGAGCCGGTTACGATGCGCACCAAGCCGCGGTATATAGTCTCTCCAATCGTTTTTCGGTCCAGCAACATGGTCATGGCTTTGCGCACGCGATTGTCGCTGAAATAGGGGCGTTTGGCGTTCCATCCGATCCAGCCGAAAGAGGCGGCATAGCCATCAACAGGCGAATAGAGCGTGAGCTTTTGGTAGTGATTGGTAATATCTGGCTTGACCGCGTGTCGCATCCACTGTTCGGAGGTGAGGCGCATCTCGTCGATTTCCTGGCGGCGAAGCAACTGTAGGGCGGCATTGTTGTCGGTGATGATTTTATAATGTATTTCGTTGACCCAAGGCTTTTTAGGACCCCAGTAATCGTCCCGTTTGGTGATGACGATACGCTGCCCCGTGTTCCATTCCTTGAGGAGGTAGGGGCCACTGCCCACAGGCGTGCGCCCGAAATCCTCATTGAAATTGCCTTCTCCGTAGATGTGCTTTGGCAAGATTGATAGAAAGCCTTCGGTAAAGAGGGCCAAGTGAAGAAAGTATGGCTTTGAGGCCTTGAACTGGATGGTGTAATCATCCAAGATGGTGGCGGACTCGAAATCCGTCAAATAACTGCGTTTATCGGCCGTATCGTTGGCCGGATTGCGGATGGCTTCGTAGGTAAAGAGCAAATCATGGGCCGTGAGGGGCACGCCATCGGAGAATTTAACATCCTTCCGAAGGTAGAAGGTGTAGGTCAGGTGATCTTCGGAAACTTCCCAGCGCTCGGCGATATGGGGTTGTATTTCCAGCGTTTTCTTGTCGCGAACCAATAATGTTTCGAAAATGTTGCCCCCATTGCCGTCCACCACACGCTGGGTATAGGCTCCAGCACCTTCCAAGTGGGGATTGAGGGTCTTGGGTTCGGCGGAGAGTCGTATGACAATCCAATCGCCTTCCACCGGGTCACCCGTAGCAACCTCGGGTGCGCCCAGATGAACGTTGGGCGCATCCGTGCCGCCGTCCGCCACATTGTCGCCTTCGCCCGCCGCCGATGGCGTGTTGCCCGATGGGGAGCCGCCACAGCCCGCCAGGGCGATTGCCGCGATACATAGTGCCATCCAGAGGCCTCGGCGAAACGTGAAGGTATGCATATAGTTGCTCCAAAAGGGAAGTAGTGTCCAGTCGATCATTCGATAGCGGGTAAAAGCGATGTCATGGTAGCACAAAGGCTCGATCATGGAAAAACGTTGGGCGGTATGAATTGTAAAAGGCGTTACAAGGGTGCCACCTGCACAGACGCGAGGTACGAGTGGCTTTGTGGGTGCGGGTCTCCAAGAGGAACTTGATTGTCAAAACAATGGCTTCTCCTTGCTTTCACGGGCAACCGACGGGCGTTTTGTTGCACCATCACACCACCAAAACAGGCAGACATCGCGCTCCCTCTATTCTACCCCGCCGCTGCCTTGCGCTGCGCCTGAATCACAAAGTAACTGCCGAGCGTCAATACGCCCGCGCCGATCCACTGGATGGCGTTCATCGACTCGTCGGCCCAGAAGAGGAGGGCCAGTCCGTTGGTCAGGGGGGGCGTAATCAGCATGACGCTGATGCAGAAGGCGGAACCCAGTTTGTGTTGGGCGTAGTGGTAGGCTGCGTGCGCGACGGCAATGGGCAGGATGGCAGAAAAGGCGGCCAGCGCAAGCATGTTGCTGCCCGCAGAAGCAATTGTGCTCACATCGCCAAAGAGAAACATGTTCACGGCAAAGCCCATGGAGCTGTAGACCGCGACGACGGTAAACATGGGCACGGGGTGGAGGTCTTTCACAATATGCTTCCCCCACACCGCGTAAACAGACCAACACACCGAGGTGAAGAGGAGCAGCAGGGCCGCCAGGTTCATCTGGGGCAGCATGGAGTGGGCGGGGTCGTCCATGAGCACGCCGGCCACGCCGAGAAAGCCCAAAATGGTCCCGACGATGTAGCGCGGATTCGTAATGACCGCCCGTTCTTCGTGATAAAGGAAATAGCTCATAGCAATGACCATCAGCACCTGGGTCTTGGTGATGAGCTGGGCCGTGGTGGCCGTCGTATGATAGAGCGATATGGTCCAGGTGGTCTGCATGATCGTGTTCAGGAGGGCCAGGCCGAGGGTCGACTTCGGGCGGCGAATGGCCTCCATCAGCCCCTTCCGAAACCCGATGAGCGAAATCACCACGAGAATGAGGGCGGCGAAGGCGTAGCGCAGGAAGGCCTGGGTATAGGGGTCGTAGCCATCGGCCAGCAAGCGCATGAAAATGGGCGAAATCGACCACCCCAGGGTGGCGGCGGCAAGGGCAATATAAGCGAGGGTCTGACGGTTCATTCGTGAAATTCTTCAGGGAGTTGAGAAATATCGGCATGTGTGATTGGAAGGGGTGGAGACACCAAATCACGGATAGAGCACCGTATTATGCCTGTTGGAAAATGGAAACTACAGCATTCGCAATGAAAACAACTACGGGTGCCACCCTTACACGGAGGAGCGAAGCGGGGGAGTTTAAGGGTGTGAATCACGACGACAGGTGTCACGCCAACAAAGACTGCGTAGGGTTCCTGGCATGTGTTTTGGTGCCTCTCAGTCTGGGAGAACCGCTATAAAAAACAAGAAAGTTCTCAGGCGGCAAAATCATGATTGTGCCCCTGCCACCTTGCTTCAAGTGATAACGTAGAGAATTTTGCTGAACCCGCACCCGCAAACTTAGCCGGGAACCGGCTGCGTGTGAGGGTGGCACCCATGAAGCAGCTCTTATAGAACTCATGGCCTGCCGACACAACATCAATGCTGCACCCCGACCTTAGCCCCCGGAACTCCCACGGGGGGCGTAATTCGCCAGTCGTTCGCGAAGTATTTTGCGCCCGCGATAGAGACGCGACATAACCGTTCCTATGGGACAGCCCATGATCTCGGAGATTTCTTTGTAGGACTTTTCTTCCAAGTCGGCCATGATAACGGCCTGGCGAAAATCTTCGGGCAATTCCGCTACCGCAAGACGCACGTCGTCGTCCAACAACTCCAACATGGCGTCCACGCGACCCGCATCTCCCACGGCCTTGGGTGTCACGGGTGTCGCGGCGGCCTCTGTTCCAGAGAGTTCCACAATTACCGGTGTGCGTGAGCGCTTACGGTACTCGTTGATGAAGGTATTGCGCAGGATGGTGAGCAACCATGCCTTGATATAGGTGCCCTCTTTGAACTTATCATGAAAACGAAGTGCCTTCACCACGGCGTTCTGGGTCAGATCCTCTGCGTCGGCCACGTTGCGCGTGAGCTGCAAGGCCACGGCATAGAGCATGTCCAAATGCTCCAGGACCTGTTTTTCAAACTCTGGTGAACGTTGCGCCAACGGTAAATCCCAAGGATATGAAATAGCCAATTGCATGGTCCGGCCAGTGTGCGAATTGCCGGATCCATCTTACCGAAATCGTCCCCCATCGCCGCATATTAGCCTGTCCAACTACCGTGTTTATGGTAGCAAGGGCCTTGTTGGCAAGTCAACGCATTGCGAATTTCGTGTCCGCTGTCAACCATCAATCGTCAATTATCAACTGTCACAGCGCCAAATCACTGTAAGAATGAATCCGTGAACGAAGAACATCCCACCCGGCATCTGCCAGCTCTGGGTCATCTTCCAATATAGACACAGCCCGTTGCCGGGCGCGATGCAGCAGCCTGCCGTCATGGACCCAGTCGGCCGCATGGGGATCGTCAAAGCCCGCCTGCTTGAATCCGCTCACTTCGCCGGGGCCGCGCAGTTTGAGATCGGCTTCGGCCAGATCAAAGCCGCTGTCCATCTCGCAAAATATACGCAGCCGCTCTTTGCCTTCTTTGGTCGCCGGTTTCCCGAGCAAGAAGCAGTAGGATTGCTCCGTACCACGCCCAACCCGGCCCCGAAGCTGGTGCAACTGGGTAAGTCCAAATTGGTCGGCGTTCTCGATGATCATGGTGGTTGCGGCGGGCACATCGATGCCCACTTCGATCACCGTCGTGCTGAAGAGCACATCGATTTCGCCTCCAGTGAACCGCGTCATGATGGCATCTTTTTCGCCGCCATCCAGGCGGCCATGCAACAGAGCGGTGCGCACGCTAGACAGCACCCCGGCGGAAAGCTCCGCGTAATGGTCCTCCACTGCCGTGGAGTTTTCGCGCAGCTCCGAGGCCTCTACCAGGGGACACACGATGAAACTCTGAAACCCCGCAGCCGCCTGCTCCATGAGGTAGGTGTAACATCCGTCCACCTTGTTTTCGGGAATGCACCGCGTTTTCACGGGCTTTCGGCCGGGCGGCAGCGTATCGATAATAGACAGATCCATGCCGCCATAGAGGGTCATCGTGAGGGAGCGGGGGATGGGTGTGGCGGTCATGTGGAGCACATCTGGCTCCATGCCTTTGGCTGTCAGTGCGGCCCGTTGCGCCACGCCAAAGCGGTGCTGCTCGTCCACCACCACCAGTCCGAGCCGTTGAAAGGAGGTGCCCTTTTGGAATAGGGCATGGGTGCCCACGAGAATCCGCACGGCACCCGCCGCCACCTCCCGCCGGAGCGCGGCCGCGCCGCGAATACTCCCCGTCAGCAAGGCGACCGATATTCCCTGGTCGGCGAAGAGCCGCGAGAATGTTTTGAATTGCTGCTCTGCGAGGAGTTCTGTAGGAGCCATGAAGGCCACCTGATAGCCCCCGTCCAACGCGGCAGCCATGGCATGGGCCGCCACGATAGTCTTGCCGCAGCCCACATCCCCCTGAAGCAGCCGGGCCATGGGACGGGGCGCGCCCATGTCCCGAAGGATTTCCGCCGTAACACGGTCCTGGGCCTCCGTCAGGGAAAAGGGCAATCGCTTGTCCAGTTCCTTCAGCGCGGCGCCGTTGATTCGATGGGTGATGCCGGGGCGGGCCTGGCGATGGCTGCGCTTGTAAAGCACCCCGAGTTGAATGGTGAGAATATGCTCGAAGGTCAATCGGGCGCGGGCTTGCTCCGCCGCTTCCGGCGTCTCGGGGAAATGCACCTGGTGGATACTCGCCGTTAAGGGGACCAGGCTCTCCTTCGTGCGCACCGAGTCGGGCAAGGTCTCCGGCAGGGTGCCGTTCACCAAAGAGAGGGCATCAGCAATCAAGGTTCGCAACATCCGCTGGCTTATCTGGTCCGCCAAGCGGTAGAGGGGAACGATACGCCCGGTGTGCCGGTTGCTATCATCCGAGGCCTCCACCACCTCATACTCTGGCCCCTTGAGCGCCAGTCCCTGGTAGGTCTCCACCACGCCATGAAAAATCGCCTGCACCCCAGGGCGCAGGGTTGAATTGGCCAGGTAGCCGCGGCCAAAAAAGGTGGCGCGAATGGTGCCGCTATCATCCTCCAGCGTAAGTATCGCCATGGAGTTCCGACCACGCATACGAAGATTCTTCGCTGCTTTCACCGTTGCGCAAATCGTGACGAGATCGCCTTCGCTCGCGTCGGATACCGGCGTGAAAGTGCGGCGATCCTGGTATCCCCGTGGGAAGTGATAGAGCAGATCCCGCACGGTTTCAATACCCAGTTGCGCCAGGTGATCGCTCCGTTTGGGACCCACGCCAGGCAAGGCGGTGACAGGGCTGTTCAAAGTTGGCAAAGAATCGGCCATGATGCGAAAAATGTACTCCGGTGCGGCGTGGCGTTGGGTCTCGGAGACCATAGCGATGATGGCGCAGTACGTGCAAGTTTATTTGTAAGTGTTCAGGGTCCGTGGCACCCAAAGTTTGCCGCGAACGCTTACGAGAATTCTAAGCGGGCGACATGCTTTACGGAACAACCGGAGTGAATCGATGACTTTTCCCCATTGGCGAACACCGAGACCGACGCGCTACAATGTCAACCAGCTTTAACTACGTTCCACATCCCGACGGTCTCCATCTCCCGGAATCCTTGACTTGCCCTCCTTAGCACCCATTCTTCGCGCCCGAGCAAGCTTCGCCATCGCCTTGGGCCTGTGCTGTTTTCTCCTGGCCCCGCTGACAGCGTGGCCCCATCCCCTGGGTGATTTTTCCATCAACCAGTACTTCATCGTCGATGGCACGGAACCCGCACTTCGCATCCACTATCTTCTGGACGTGGCAGAAATTCCGTCCTTCACGGAACTGGATCTGCTGGACACAAATTTCGACAGCGAGATCAGCAAGCCCGAGGTCGATACCTATCTCGCGCAACGCATCCCCCAATTGGTAGAGCACCTCCATCTCCGTGTGGACGGCGCGCCCACGCCCCTGACCCTCTTGCGTCACAAACTCATCCTGCTCCAAGGCAACGCGGGCATGGTCGTCTTCAACATCCTGCTGGAACTGGAGGCACGGGAACTATCGTGGCCCCCATCCGGGCCAATCTCGGTGTCGGTTGCGTCGGAGAATTATCCCCAGGAGCAGGGGACGCGCGAATGCCTGATTCTACCGGGATCCGCCATGGTCGACACGACCGTCGCACCACAAGGCACCCAGAAACGCGTGCCCTTGGAAGACCTCCCTGGCGTCTATGTCAACGACACCGCTTCCTTCACCCTTTCCTTCGCGCCCGGAGCGCCATCCGTCCCGCCCGGCCAATCCGATGCCTCCACGGATTTCTCGTGGACATCCACTGCCCGCCTGGCCCGGGAGCAGGGAGAATTGGGCATGACGGAAGGTATTGCCCAAGCCATGTTAGACTCCGAGTTTCAGACCGGCACGCCGAGCAGTCCGGGTGCGCCGATCCTCTCCATCGCACAGGATCTGCCCGAGGAGACCTTTGGCACCGGCACCCGCGAAGCACCCGACACCTTCACCAATCGCCTCATGAATCGCGTCTCGGTGATTGTGCGTGATCAAAACCTTCCCATGCCCATGTTGGCATTCGGATTGCTCATCGCAGCCCTGTTGGGCATGGGCCATGCCTGGGCACCCGGCCACGGAAAAACGGTCATGGCCGCCTACCTCATCGGGGAGAACGGCACGGTCTGGCACGCGGTAATCCTGGGTATCGTCGTAACCCTGATCCACACCTGGAGCGTCATCTTTCTGGGGCTGGTAACGCTTTTCTTCGAAGGATATCTGTCAGAAACGCAAGTCAATTTCTGGACAGGAATCGTTTCGGGCCTTATCATCGTTGTAATTGGTGTCGTGCTCTTCCGCCAACGTTATCAGCACTATCTCGTCAACGCCCAAGGCGAGGGGGGAGACTGGCGATTCCACCACGGCCATGAACATGGCCCCGAAGAAACGGTATCTCCGTGCGACACCGAATCCGCACCACCCTCATACCGCAATATTCTCTGGCTCGGTGTTTCCGGCGGTGTGGTGCCCTGCCCTGCGGCCCTCATTGTACTGCTACTCGCGCTGAAAGTCGGGCGGCTTTCCTATGGGCTGGGCCTCATCCTGGCCTTCAGCCTGGGCCTGGCCACCGTATTGGTGCTCATAGGTGTTCTGGTCGTTCGGGCATCCCGACTGCTCCAGCGCCCGGCCCTCAGCGAGCACCCCCTCTTCAAGGCCCTTCCCCTGGGATCCGCCGCCCTTATTACTGCCCTGGGCGCATGGGTGGTCATCTGGACCCTGCTGCAGTTTCAGGTTCTTCAGTTCGGTTAGTCATCGGGTCGAAACGCAACGGCGGTCATGAGATTCCAGCCGTTCGACACAGGGTATTGCTCCAGCGTTGCGACATGGAGTCCCGAATTCACAAGAAAGTCTTTGCACGCCCCCATCGTATAGGTTTGACGATAGCCCCCGCCGCGAATACGGAGACAGCGGTCCAGTACCCGCATCCGCCAGGCATCACGGCACCAGTCCGTCAGCACCAGTTGACCACCCGGTCGGAGCACCCGCGCCTTTTCAGCAACCCCACGATACGGATCCGGCCAATAGTGCAAGGAACTGCAATTCACGACCCGGTCGAAACTCGCATCCGCCACGGGCAGCGCATCCACGCTGCCGTGAATGACGGGATGCCGTCTTCCGAAACGATCATGGGCTGCTTTCAACATGGATCCGCTCAGATCGATCCCTGCCAGCTCTAAGGTCGGCTCACCCTCAAGCAGATGTTGCAACAACACACCCGTTCCGCAACCCACATCCAAGACGCGCAAATGAGGTTTCAAGTTAATATACGACAGCGTGTGCTGGTGTGATTCGGTAACGTAGCGTTCCCACCGGGTGTCATAATCTGCGGCGAGTCGTGCATAGCGCTTCGCAACGCTGCATTCAAATTTTTGCTCTCTACTTTGCATAATGAAATGACCTGTCTATGCTGCAACCGGGAAAAACACCTTTCGTACCCGCACGTTCTCTTGAATCCCATAGTGTACGTCCTGTGCAGCACTGTTGTATACTCGGCAAAAGAATGGGTTCTGCTGCAACCCCGTCTCATGGTCCAAAATGATGATCGGAACCTCCCTGGCCGGCAGCAGGGCATGCGATATACTGAATAGCCAACCAGTCGTCGGAACAGCGGCCCCCATACATAGTTGTGAAATTTCAATAGGAGGAAATTCCCGGTGAAAATAAACTCAAGGAAAACACGACGCCAGTTCCTCGGCACGTCGGCCGCCATCGGCCTCTTTACCATTGTTCCCCGCAAAGCACTCGGCGGGCCGGGTCATACCCCGCCCAGCGAAGAACTAACCAAGGCCGTTATCGGTGTCGGCGGTATGGGACGGGGCCATCTTGGCTATCCCGGATCACGCCTCCTCGCGGTCTGCGACGTAGACCGTGCCCACCTGAATATGGCCCTGGAGCGGGTCAGTGATGACGTTAAGGGCTATGCCGACTTTCGCGATGTACTCGACCGCGACGATATCGACATTGTTCACGTGCCCACGCCGCCCCACTGGCACGCCCTCATCTCCATCGCGGCCGCCGAAGCGGGCAAAGACATCTGGTGCGAGAAGCCCATGGCGCGCACCATCTATGAAAGCCAGCAGGTGGTGAAGGCGGTGCAAAAGCATAACCGCATATTTCGGCTGAACACGTGGTTCCGCTTCCAGGGCGGTTTCTACGGCATGGGTACCGAGGTCAAGCCCATTAAGAAATGCGTGGAGAATCGCCTCCTTGGTTGGCCCCTCAAGGTCACTGTCGGTGCCACCACGGGCTTCAACTGGAAGTTTCAGTGGAGCGGCCATACCAGTCTCCAACGTGAAACCATCCCGGAAAGTCTGGACTACGATATGTGGCTCGGACCGGCCCCGTGGAAGCCCTACGCCAAACACCGTACCCACGCCACGTTCCGCGGTTACTGGGACTATGATGGCGGTGGACTCGGCGACATGGGCCAGCACTATCTCGACCCGGTGCAATATTTTCTGGAGAAAGACGATACCAGCCCCGTGGAAATCGAAGTCGACGCGCCCCAGCAGCATGACGACGCCGTGGGTTCCTGGCGACGCATCACCTACCGCTACGCCGATGGCTGTGAAATCATCCTCGACGGAGAAGGCAAAGACGAGGGCGCGGCCTACATCGAAGGACCGGAGGGCAAGCTCTTCCCAAAATTCGAGTCGGACATCGTCGGCTTGAAGGAGCAGGTAGACAGCCTTCCCGACCCTGCGCCGCAAATTACCGATTTCTCGGAATCGGTGCGCACGCGCAAGAAGTTCGCCCTGAACGAATCCAACGGGCACCGCTCCTGCACCCTGGTCAACTTGGGCATCATCGCCGTGCGGCTTGGCCGCAACCTGCGCTTCGACCCCGATGCCCAGCGATTCATCGACGACGAAGGCGCGAACCGCCTGCTCCAACAACCCATGCGCGGCCCCTGGCACGTTTAAGGGTGGCAGGGCCACAGCCAGGATTTATGGTCCTGACCACCCCCGCCGAAGACCTTCTTGTTTTCTATAGCGTTTGTTGCGAAATCAGGCATCAAGCAATTGAGAGGAATTATCTACCATGCTGATGAAACACACACTGCGTTTGGCGCTGGCCTTGGCGCTGGCCTTGGCGCTGGCGACTTTTCTGACACCCATAGCAACCGCCGATGTCAGCGAGCTCATTGCCCAATTCCCCGCCAACGATGCGACTACCGCCAATCGGCTATTCGACGCTCTCCTGGCTGAAGGCGCGGACGCCATTGAGGATTTGTGTGGACAGCTTGTGCCCCAGAGCGGCGGCGATGACAATGCGGCCCGCTACGCCCTGACCGGTCTCGCACGCTACGTGAGCCGCCCCGGCGGGGACGACCAGGAAGTCGTGGAAGAGGCATTGTTGGAAGCTCTGGAGGACACCGACAACGTGGAAGTGCAGGCCTTCCTTCTGCGCCAGTTGCAGCAGTGCGGCACGAACGAGACGGTCTCGGAGATTGGTGACCTATTGCTGGACGATACCACCGCCTCCTACGCCATCCTGACACTCGATGCCATCGGCACGCACAAGGCTAGGAAAGTATTGATCAAGGCCCTGAAAAAAACCACGGGCGAAACCCAACTCCAGATTCTTTCTGCCCTCGCCAACAACGGCCGCAACCACAACGCCGCGAGAACCGCCGAAAGCCGTATGGAAGCCGCCGACGCGAATGAATGCGTCCACCTCCTCTCCATACTCGTCGATCTGAAGGGCGACAAGGCCCACGAGAATCTTATCGCCACCATGGATCGGAAAGAGTCCCGCTGTCGCAAAGCCGCCCTCAGCCACGCATCGGTCATGATGGACAAATACGCCGCAAAAAAATGGCGCAAGAAACTGAAGGACCAAGACACGCCCGATGCGGCAAAACGGGAAATCAACGGTCTGCTGAAGAACTACGAAGCAAGCATGTGACACCCAAGCGCCACAAGAACCAGGGAAAAGATCGTGTCATTCGCCACGCGGGCCGCAAGACCGCGCTGGGCTGGCTCCTCATCGCAGCCACGGACCAAGGGCTGTGTAGCGTCCAGTTGGGCGACAGCATTAACCCACTGCTTACAACACTCCAGGCAGAATTCGCGAAAGCGGCGTTAACGCACGATCCCCACGCCCTGGCTCCATGGCTGGATGCCTTCGTGGACTACCTTGATGGCAATGTCCATCTCGCCAACTTCCCCCTTGATGTGCAGGCCACCGCCTTTCAGGCGCGGGTATGGCAGGCGCTCCGCAACGTTCCCCACGGCACCACCCTCAGTTATTCCGAACTAGCCAAGGCCATCGGTGATCCCAACGCAACCCGTGCCGTGGCCAGTGCCTGTGCCCGGAATCCCGTCGCCCTCACCATCCCCTGCCACCGCGTCGTCCCAAAGCCCGGCGGCTTCGGCGGCTACCGATGGGACCCCGCACGTAAAAAACGCCTGTTGGAAATCGAGCGGTTGGGGTGAAGGGATGATTATGGAGCCTGCAAAGGAAGCGTCAAGGGTGCCACCCTCACACGCAGCCGGTTCCCGGCTAAGTTTGCGGGTGCGGATTTGCAGGATGCGTCTCAACCCATCACGTTAGTCCAGAGCTTGCACCCGCAAGCTCCCCCGCTTCGCTCCTCCGCGTGAGGGTGGCACCGCTGCCGGCCTTCTTGTTGAGTCTTGGTTTTCGGACTAAGCTCACCTTGTGTCCTTTGAACTTCTCCACACCTACTCTCCCGCCCGTTCCCCGTCCAGACTCAGCCCCTTCAGCGTTATCTCACAGTCATAGGGTCCCGTAACCTCCCACCCCAAGTTGAACGAAGTGGGCCGCAAGTCCTCCAGCACCGTGTCCTTCATAAACCCCTTGGCTTGCGATGCCGCCAGGGCTTCTTTCACGAGCGGCACCAAATCGCCACGCAATTCATGCCATGCACCATCACCCGTCGGCGTATCGTAAAAACGTTTCCCCGGCAACGTACAGATAAACATCCCCGTGGCGTCATCCTTGCCACCGTCTACGGCCTGATGCCCACCGGGCAGGTCATGGCGCACGTCATAGAGCGGCAGCCCGAACCAGATCGCGTCATTAAAGTCCGCGCTCTCCCTATTGTCGTTACGGATGGAAAAATAGGCCGTGACCTGCCCTGTGTGAAGACTCCGATCTACCGCTTCGGTCGTCGCCACATCACAGCGCTCCACCTTGAAATCCAGGCTGAAATCGACACGGGCATAGTCGGCCAAACGAAAATCGGAAGACAAGCCTTGCTCCACCAGTAAATGAGGCCACGGCTCCCCTTGCTTGCGAAGATGCCCGCCATACTCCACGCCGCCATAAACCGCCAAGGTGACGCCATCGCCCGAAAGTCCACCGGGATGTATAGTGATGGCCTTCCCCGCGTTCTTCATGAGTCGGGTGCCATCCTCGCGGACCACCATTTCGGCGGCACTTAGATCATATTTCGTGCCCCACTGGGCCAATCGCCAGATAGGTTTTCCGGTGTCATCTTCCTGAAGAATGGTCTTCAAGATGAGGGGCCGTGAGCGAGAGGTCACTGCCGACAGATTAAGGCCCTGTTGCAGGGCAAGGTCCCGAAACAGCTCTTCGGCGGGGGCGAGAAGACAAATGGTGAGCGCCAAAATCACGGCGGTGCGGATTAATCTATTCATGAACAACCTTTCCTGCGACAGATACTTCTACAAACCCCTACGGCGTGGAGCCGATGAGCATGCCCCCATCCACCACCACGGTTTGCCCGGTAACAAGCTGGCTACCCTCCACCAAAGCCATAATCGCGTCGGACACGTCTTCGGGTTGGCAAACCTTGTGGAGGGGCGAGCGCTCCTCACATTGCTTCTTGACCATGTCATAGGCGTTGCCCAGGCCCTGTTTCAGCCACGCACCCTCGATAAAACCCGGTGCTACCGCGTTCACCCGAACCTCGGGCGCGCACACCCGCGCCAGGGCCACGGTCATATTCAGCAGGGCAGCCTTGGAAGCGCAATAGGGGATGGAGCTCCCCGTCGCGGAAAGCCCCGCGATGCTCGCCACATTCACGACGCACCCGCCGCCGTTCTCCGTGAGGGCAGGGAGCGCCGCACGCACCATTTGAAAGGGTCCCTTGAGGTTGACCCCCATGATGCGGTCCCAGTCTTCATCCGTGATCTGGTCCAGGGCATTGTGGGGGATAAAGCTCGTGGTGCCCGCGTTGTTGATGAGCGCATCCAAACGTCCCAGCCGTTCCACGGTGCAATCCACGAGGTGTTTACAGGAGTCGTTGTCGGAAACATCCGCCTGCACCGAAATGGCCCGCCCGCCCAGGACTTGAATTTCCTGGACCACGGCTTCGGCCTCGCGATGGGAGGTGCTGTAGTTGATGGCCACGGCATAGCCCCGTTCCGCCAACGCCAGGGCCGTTGCCCGGCCTACGCTGCGGCTCGAACCCGTCACGATTGCAGTCTTTGAATCACCACCCACGTGCACTCTCCTTTTTTCACGGACAATGCACAAATCGTGCCGCCCAAGCCCTGAACAACTGGGTGGCAGAATGGCATACGGCGCAACGAATCGCAACTTTTGATGCCCCTAATGCCTACACTTCAGGGACCAAAAGGACCAAAGAGACTAGCCACTGGATTCCGCTGTCCCTTAGGGATTTGATCGAAATTACTTTGCCAAGTTCCTTTGAAACATGACCCGTTCGCCCGTGTCGCTTTCAAAGCGATATCGCCCCGAAGGGGCAAAACAGGTTAGCCCAGGGCAACGCCCTGGGTTGTGGAATGCCCATTACACACCAAGCCCTGAAAGGGCGGCACAGTGGTTGTGATGAGCTACTATTACGCCCTTTCAGGGCTTTTTTTGTGGTGTCCTTTCTTTCCCAGGGCGTTGCCCTGGGCTAACCTGTTAAGGCCTTTCAGGCCGAACCTTGAATACTCCAAGTAGGGATTGAGAACAATCTCGCACAACGCTTTCTTGCATCAATGCCCCGCACGCCTGAAAACTTGACTACTTTAATTTGGTCAGAATACTTACGTCGCTTTCGTCCCTCAGGTCCTTTCTCTCGTTCCTAAGCTCCGCTCTTGTCTTTACCCATATGCTCCAGCCGCTAGAATCCCATTTTTTCAGTCCCTACGGGACTATTACATCTCTTCCTACAAAAAATCACACTTCTCCTTGCGGGCAGCCCCTCAAGTTGGCTATAACACACAACGCTATCAACCGAAACTGAAAACTGGAGTTATACGCAATGGGTTCTCCCATGAAAATAAAACAACAGGGCCTTGTGTACAGCGGCCCCGCAGGCAGTGGCACCCAGAGCGCGACCTTCCCCATGGTGTGCGTAACCGACACCGGGCGCTGGTGGTGCGCCTTCCGCGCCTCACCGGCTAAAATCCCCAATGTTGAGCAAAGCACCCTGCTTACTTTTTCGGACGACGAAGGCAAGACCTGGAGCAAGCCTGTCGCGCCCTTCACACCGCCGGAGGTGGATGGCAAACCCGGGTTATTTCGCATCGCGGGCCTCTGTGATCTTGGCGAGGGAAAGCTCTTCGCGGCCATCAACTGGGCAGACTACAGCGATCCGGAATTGGCCTATTTCAATGAGGACACCGAAGGTTTGCTGGACACCCGCATCTTCGTTTCCGAATCTGAAGACCATGGTGAGTCCTGGTCCGCGCTGCGCTTGGTGAACACCACGCCTTTCAACGTTCCCACGCCGATGACAGGCCCCCCCCTGCGCCTGCCCAGTGGCGACCTGGTGTGTCCCTATGAACTCAACAAAGACTATGAAGACCAGAAACCATGGCACCATTTGTCGGTCCTGCAATTCTCAGAGGACAAAGGGAAAAGCTGGACCCGACTCAGCGTTCCTATTGAAGATCCCGACAACCAGATCTTCTATTGGGACCAGCGCCTGTCCTTCCTCCCCGATGGCCGGCTTTTCGACGTGTTTTGGACCTTCGACCGCAAGACCTCGGATTACTTGAACATCCACGCCACCTTCTCCGCCGATGAAGGGCGCACCTGGACGCCCCTCTTGGACACAAAGGTGCCTGGGCAACCCGGCCCCGTGTTTGGCCTGAGCAACAAGTCCCTCGCCATGCCGGTGGTTGACCGGAGCGGAGCCCCCAAGATCACCCTGCGCCAAAGCGATGATGGCGGAATCACCTGGCCCGAGGAAAAGACGCTGGTCATCTATGAGGCGAAAACAAGTTCCCAGACCGTAGAAAAATCTTCCATGCAAGATGCTTGGGCCGAGATGTACGACTTTTCTGTTGGTCTACCCCACGCAGCCCCCCTGCCGGACGGCGGTGCCGTGGTGGCCTACTACGCCGGAGACAATACCGACCAGACCGCCATCCGCTTTGCGGTCATCGACTGAAAGCTTCCCTTCAAAGCACCTGGAGAACAAACCATGAGCAGCGCTATTCGAGTTGGCATCTTTTCCGTTCTACTGATGATTATTGTCTACCCTGCCGTTCCGGCGGAGCCTCCCGTCGATATCGGATCACGGCGCGAACTCTTCGTGGATAAATTTCTGGTCCAGGAAGTCGTTGGCAAAGCGGAACTCAAGCTGCACAACTCCACGCGGCGTGAGGTGGCCATAACCTTTGACGAACCGTGGGAGGGAAACTCATCGGGCTATCCGACCATCTTTCAGGATGGCGACATCTACCGCATGTACTATCGCGGTCATGCCTACCTCACGGATGAGCCTCCCCTGCGCATGGCCAAGTCTGAGGTCGTGTGCTACGCAGAAAGCACCGATGGCATTCATTGGGTGAAACCCCAATTAACGATCCACACGTGGCCCGGCGTGGAGACCAACAACATCATCTGGCCCGGCGGGTCGGCCTCCCACAACTTTGCGCCGTTCAAAGACACCAACCCCGACTGCACACCAGAGGAGCGCTACAAGGCGGTCAGCGGGACCAGCGCCACAAAGGGCCTCCTGATCTATAAATCAGCTGATGGCATCCACTGGTCGAAAATCGTCGAAGAACCGGTGGTCACCAAAGGTCCCTTTGATTCACACAACACGGTTTTCTGGGACGACGCAGAAAAGCGCTATGTCATGTACCTTCGGGCCATCAAGGATGACCTGCGCCACATCGGCATCTCCTACTCCACCGACTTCCGAAACTGGTCCGACCCGGTCCCCATCGATTTCCCGAACTCCCCGTCCCAGGGCATGTACACCAATCAAATCCGCCCCTATCAACGCGCCCCCCATATCTTGCTGGGTTTCCCCACACGCTATGTTCACCGAAAAATAAATCCCCATGGAAAGGCATTGGGGCCGGTCGAATTACGAAATACGCTCACACGGCTGGACGAGCGCATCGGTACCGACCTGACCGATGTCGCCTTTATTTCCAGCCGGGACGGTCTCAATTTCACGCGCTGGAATGAGGCCTTCCTCCGTCCCGGCCCGGAAGGCGAAGGCCGCTGGATCTATGGCGACAACTACCAATCCTACGGTCTCTGGGAAACGAAGTCCGATTGCGAAAGCTGTCCGAATGAACTCTCCATGACCTTCAGTGAACAGTTCTGGCGAACGGAGAATCGCTTACGGCGCTACACGATTCGCCTGGACGGGTTCGTATCCATGAACGCCTCCTACGAAGGGGGTGAATTCATCACGAAGCCCATCATTTTCAGCGGGAAGACGCTCACCGTGAATTACTCCACCTCAGCGGCAGGCAGTCTGCGGATTGAAATTCAGGAAGCCGATGGCACACCCATTCCCGGATTTTCCCTCGCCGAGGCCATAGAGTACTACGGTGATTCCACGGAGCAAGAAATCTCCTGGGCCGACGGCAGCGACGTGTCATCCCTGAGCGGGAAAGCGGTCCGCATTCGTTTTGTCCTGAAAGACGGCGACCTTTATTCCTATAGATTCAGGCGCTAAATTCTCCCCTGCCAGTCCTTGGGATCACGCCTCGAATGCATAACGGCCAACACAGAAATAATGCCTCCGTCTACTATGAAGTAGACTTCATAGGGAAAACGGCGCGTCAACGCCCTGCGGACATTTCGGTGAATCACAGGATACAGCAGTGGGTTTCGCGCTACGGTATTGAGAACCGCGTCCACACGACGCAAGAAATCGGCACCGAGGCCCTCATCCCGCTCTTCGTACCAATCATACGCCTCAGTCAGCTCAGATTCTGCTTTCGGGCGCACAATGACCGTCCAACTCATTTGCGCCCTCGAATACGCTTCTTGACTTCCTCCCAGGAAGAACCCTCGGCGGGATTCTCATGATAGGCATCCAACCGGCGATCCAATTCCGCCCGTTGTGCTTCCGTTACGGGAATTTCGTGCGGAACCTCGGCAATGCTATCCCAAATATCCTCAACAATCTGGATACGTTCCGGGACGCTCAGGCGCAGAATATCAGCTTTTTCCCATGTGCTCATGAGCTTAACTCTATCACTATCGTAAATATTCATCAATTCTCCCATTGAAATACAGGCTCCCCGTCCGTACTATGAGAGTCCGTGTCGGCCATTCCGGCAGGCACCTCTGCTTGACCCTTTCGGAGTATGACCCATGCTGCGTTTTCTTGCTGTTGTCCTGCCTGCCCTGGTCGCGGCCTGTGCCACGGCGGCTCCCACCGTAACCGTTGTCACCGAAGAACCCGTCTATGAAATTGTATCGCCCGGCAACGGCTCCGGTCCCTTCTGGTCCTACGGTTGCACCCAAATCGTGCGCCGGGGGGACGATGTCGTTATCAGCCAGATGGAAACCGGCGAGGGGGTGCCCTTGCTGTGTAACACGCGGTGGATTCTCCTCTCCCGTGGTGATGCGGGCTGGAAACCTTTCGCCGAGGCGGAAGGCTATCGCCAACGAGAGCCTTGTCCCATTGGCGTAACCAATGAAGGCGGATTCTTCCTTTCGGTGAATGATTCCCTGACCCCGCCGGGAACCCACTACAAGGAATGC
>JAJRPE010000049.1 GCA_024280935.1 Candidatus Hydrogenedentota bacterium | reverse complement strand
TCGGAATGTGCTCCGCCCGCCAGTCGTAGGCAAACTTTTTGATACCCAGGCGGGTCAACATTTCGGCACGCTCCTCCGGGCCGCGTTTTCGGCTGTCGAAAGGCACGATACACCATGCCACCAGGTTGTCGCGGGCAAAGAGCGCCGTATCGGATTGGGCAGGGGCGGAGCGCGGAATGACAATGGCCACTGCCGTGAGGATGCCCACCATCCCCCGCCGGGCCACGCTAAGAATTGGATTGAGTTTCACCGATAGGATCTCCACCTGGTTGAATAGGACAAAGAACGGGTCATGAGCCGGAGAGACCCATAACCCGCCAAAAAAACGAACGTAGCCACAAAGAACGCAGAAAACACAGAGAATAAAACCGATTGCTGCTTCTATGTGCTCTTTGCGTTCTTTGCGGCTCGGTCTTCGCCACCCGCATCAATCATCTGCGCGCAGGCAGCCCCGGGGACTGCCATCTACACCGCCCAAGGTCGCAGACGCGCCGTGGTGTGCGGGGTAGGGGCTGTACCGGCAGTACATCACGACCAGACAATTACAACGCAAACCCCACGCCGCCATGTACTGCCGGTACAGCCTCACGCATCAACGCACACGTTCTCGACAAAGCCTATATTATTTTGTAAGCGTTTACCCCAAGGAAATTCCACGCCGTCATTCCCGCGCACGCGGGAATCCAGAACGCGGTAGAAACCTCTCCGATCATGCTGGATCCCCGCGTTCGCGGGGATGACGATCTCGCACCTGAACACTTACATTATTTCCAAGTCTCCCGTCGTCAAGATTCGCTACGGTGGCGTATCCTGGTCGAAACGGAGGACCACAGGAGCACACCCAGGCTCAGCAGCACCGCGAGAATGTCTCCAGAGAAACCATTCACAACGGTTGAAGTCCGCGAAGCCGAGCAGCTTGCGCCCGGTTCTTTGTCGGGTCCTTCGCCCTCTCCTTCTCCTTCCCCTTCGCTTCCAACCGCCGACATCATGATCACGGCATCCTCAATGATATTGTTCACCGTCACATTGGCCGTGCTGCCGGTGAAACCCGACTTCGCGGCCTCGATCTGGTAGGTAGCATACGCATCGACGGACATCTGGGCAATACCCTCGTTAGAGGACTTGCCCACACTGCGACCATCGAACATGACATCCGCCCCCGCGATGGGGGTGTTGCCGTCCGCATTCATAACGCTGACGATCAAGGTCGTCGGCAGGAGGTTGGAGCCGCCTGTACCGATGGCCACCAGCAGGAGGTAGGAGGTGCCCTCACCACTGACATCAGGGTCGAGATTCGTTACACGCATAAAGTATTGGTCCGATGTGCTGAAGTTCTGCTCAAAGACCAAGTCTTCGCCCGCTTCTTCACTGGTTTCCGTTCGGACGGGTGTCGCTCCCTCCACCCCGTTTTCCAATATATCATCGGCACGATATAGTTCCAGCACCGCCTGATTATTGAGTCCGGGATTGATAACGCCGATGGTGGCCTTCTCTCCCGGCAGGGGTGAAAAACGCACCCAGTCGGCATCCCCATCCTCGTCGAAATTATGGCCCTGAACCGAATTAATGGGAATCCAGTTGGCATCATCGGGCGTGTCATCACTTTCCCAGGCATCTGCCAGGTTCAGGCGATCCACAAAGCCAATGCGGGGCGAGGCATGAAACTGCCCGCCCGAACGCACGAAGTACTGGACCTGAAAAAGCCCGCCCTCGTCGAACTCGGTGTAGGTACCCGACCAGCGTTCGGTGGCACTGTCATACTCAAATTCGATGAAATCGAGTCCCGAAATGGGCTGTTCATCGTCGTTGCCCAGCGAGGGCCGTTGGAAATTCGGCGGCACAATAAGCGCGCCCGCGCCTTCCACCGGGAAGGGAGAAACGATGTCGCCCATGCTCAGGGTAGCGGAATCGGTTGTGATGGCTTGATCCGCCGTTACGTCACCGATAAAGACACCGGGTACCTGTATATCAAAACTGGCACCAGGCCGGTGGCCGGTGGCCAGGGCACTGTCACCCCCTTGGTTGGCGACACCATCGCCATCGCTGTCGATCTGGGGAACCTGTAGCGGGTTGACGGCCTCAATGGATATCTTCGCTGCATCAAAGGCCTGCCCATAGTCTTTGCCATTGAAAATATTGAACCAGAAGTTCAACGAAAAACTGATGTACTGGGCTTGGTCAAAGAGCGCCACCCCTTCAACGGGACCGGTACCCGCGCTGGTCATCGTAATCCGCTGCGGATCCGTGACCCCCTTCTCCTCGCCCTCCTTCTGCGCCTTACTCAACTGAAGATTATCGATGAGAGAACCCGATTCACAGGTATCAAAAACGGTCGTAATCGAAGTGCGCTCCGCGATGTCCGTCGCCTGAAGTTCATCATACCAGGCATCCAAGCTGGCCGATTCCAGATACTCCGTGTCACTCATACGGAAACGGTCACGCTGGCCGTGGCCAATGAAGCACACCAGGAGTCGATCCGCGCCTTGCGCCCAGTTGGTGATGGAGTCTTCGAGACTTGCCAACGTCGGCGGGCCAACAACGTCCCCATCAAGGGCCGACGCATCATCCGCATAAAACCGAATGCTCTCCGCTGGAAGCCCCTCTGACTTTAAGACAAAGTAAACGAAGTCTGCCAATACGGAAAACGTGGGGTAGAGCGAGCCATCTCCCGTATCACCCACGAGGATGATGGCCTTGGACTCGTTCGCGCCCACGGTGGGAAGCACATCCAGGAAAACACGGGCGTTGCGTGCCAGCCCTTCGCTTTGCAGCACGTCGATAGCCGGGGCCGTGGTACCCGTCCGGTACACCGCGTTGCCCTCCAGAGCGCCGCCACTGTTATTCAGAATTTGGACGTAGCCCGGCTGTTCCCCACCGATACTAAGATCGATTTGCTGCTCCGTCACCAAACGCTGACGGAAGATATCGATGCCTGAATCAACGGTATTTCGGTAAAAACGGAGGTAGGAGCGCAGGTTGGTGCCGTGATTGTCGGGATAGCGATGCCCCACGAAAAGGTCCATGTCACCATCGGCATCGATATCCACCATTTTCGGCATGCGCCCAAAACGATGATCCGTATCGTAGGGCAGATCCAACTGACCACCGTAGACAAAACGAAATGCCGGAATGGTGAAATTGTTGTGTTCCTCGTCAGGAACGCGTTCGTTGAGATAATAGTGCAACTCCGTATCCTCGAAGCTATTGTCCTCCGTCCAGGAGACAACGAGATCCGGTCGCCCATCCAGATTCAAATCCCCACTGGCCATGGCTTCCAGATAGAGGGGATCAATGGAACTGTTGTTGTCATAGGGATCCGGTAGAAAGTCATCGGGCAGGGAACCATCGTTCAGATCGTAAATGGTGCCGAGAAGCGTGTCGACCACCCGCAGGGTACTGTCGCCAACATAGGAGTAGGCGGTGATAAGCTCTGAATTCCCGTCGAGGAACTGGGGGTCAAAATCTGCGATGGTGAAACCACGTGGCGTAACGACCTCGTGGTCGAAATCCACCGAGTCCACAAAGGTGCCATCAACCAACGTGAACGATGGCGCTGCGCCCGCCTTGGCTAGCCCGCCCCCTTCTTCGTAGTGGGCAATATTTCCGTCAAGTTGCTGCACGAAGAGCGAGGTTTCCCCGTCTCCATCGTGGTCGGCGAAAAGAAACAGATCGTTGCGATATTCATTCGTGTCGTCTCCCGAATCCAGCGGCACGGTAGTAATGCTGTTGGCCGAATCAAACTCGCCCCAGGCCGGCGCGTAGGGTGCGCCCTTGTTCTCAATGAGAATGAGGTTTGTACTCGACGAGGAGCCAACACCGGTGCGAAACATATCCGGGTCGCCATCACCATCGTAATCCCAGAAGGCCACATCACCCTGTCCGACGGGAAAGGCCACCGCGTTCACCTGATTGATTCGGTAAGCCCCATCCTCACCTTCGCCCGTAAAGAACCGGTAGTTCTTGAGGCGGCTGTTCACCGATATCAAAATGTCTCGCGTCCAATCCACGCCCGGCAGCGCGGAGTCGGGGTTCTCCCGAATGGCGAAGGTTGCTTCGGCATAGGTCAGGTCGTCAATGGCGCTATGCTCGTAAATATAGGTGACGCTATCGGTGCCAACGGTGCTGTTCCAAGTTGCTGCCGTAGTCGAGCCTGTATTGCGCACCAGCGTCAATCCGTTGGTGCGATCATAGAACATGAAGTCGAGTACACCATCAAAATCCCAGTCGTAAATCGCGATATCGCCCAGGCTATAAGAATAATCGGTGCCTTTTGCGGCACTGCTCTTCCGTTGTTCAAAGGGCGCAAGGGTCTCGCGCTCCTTCGTCGTAAACTCAATACGTGCGGGAAGGACGTTGCCTAGTTCTGTTACTTCCAGAAACTCCGTAAACACGGGTTCCGTTCGGCTGCCCGTATTTAATCCCTGGTAGACCCGGTGATGTCGCTCCGTCTCAAAAATCCACGCTTCTGCGATAAAGAGATCCTGCAAGCCATCACCGTTAATGTCGCCCAGGGCGACCCACATGGCACGTTGATTGCCGGAACCCTGCTCGCTGCTTGCCAAAATGCGCTGATAGGAAAAGGTGGGGTTGGTCCGTGGACCATCGTTCCGATAGTAGGCCACCTGCTTATTAAACGTATTCGAGCCGTTTTCGTAGTTCACCACCGCCACCAGATCGGGCAGCCCATCGCCCGTCAGGTCGGCGAAGTCCATGTTCAAGTCCCACGTGGTGAATTCGGGCAAGTTCTCCATCTCCAGCGTGACCGAGCCACCCGGATAGAAGGCGCTGCTGGATCCCAGATTCCGCATCAACTGGGGGCTGGAAATGCTGCTGGGAAAGACGAAGTCGTTGTCGCCATCCAGGTCAATGTCCACCACGGTCATACCCGAGCGCCGGTTGGTCGGCCCGTAGATGTAGCCATCGCCGTAATCCGCCTGGCCCCAGATTTCGTGGCGCAAGCGCTCCGTATCGTCCAGCTGCTTGGTGGCAATCGGCGTTGATCTCGGACTGCCTTTAAGGCTGCTAAGATCGGGCGTAGTAAGGACTTGTGCCATTGTGGTCTGTGCCAGAAGTGTAGCACCGAACACGACAAACAGCAATGCACCAACAGGCAATAAGACGGTTCTTTTCACGAGACTTCCTCTTTCCTCGAAATTACGGTGCGGCCCCATCCGCACACAGCTTTACCTTCTGCGATTGTACCAGATTTTCTGAGGACTTGGGGAGAAAGGTCTCGCCTGACGAAGAAGGGACATGAGGGACTTCGGAGACCCAAGGGACAAGAATAACGTAGGCGTTCTCGATGGGCAGGCGTGCGGACTTTTCAGTCCGCAACAAAGGCCACTCGTACTCTTCCATGACCCACGCGCATTGGTTGGTGTAGCGCAGGTTTTGCGGCGGGTAAGAAAACCCGCCCTCCTGATTTTGGAATACTTTAGTGTTGTGTGTTTCTTTCGTCCCTGAAGTATCTAAGGTGAGCTTCGCCCACAACCCAAAAACTTGCTTACAGTATTCGCACTCATGTCAATATCCGTAACCAACTGAAATACTGACTGTTACAGGAATTTCTCCTGGGACTCGCATAAACCTTCTCTTTTTTTATAGGCCT
>JAJRPE010000048.1 GCA_024280935.1 Candidatus Hydrogenedentota bacterium | reverse complement strand
TGCTCGACATAAACACGCTCCTTTCCAAAGCTGAAAGGAATAGCTTGACAAGAAGAAGCGAAAATAGGAAGATGTACTTCACCGGACGCTTACAGAAAACCCGCCCTCCTGATACCCGGTGAACGGTTACGATTATAGTTACCCACCACGTTACACAACGAATCCTTCTGCAACACGATTGAATAGAATGGTGCCCGCTAGCGTATTTTGATCACAACCGAAAATGAGGGAGTTGCCATGAAAAGCATGAAGATGTGGGTTCGCACTATCTATTTCACCCTGACCACCACAATTTTGCTTGCAGGTTGTATGCCGCATTCGAATGGGCGGTATTACATTCAGGAAGAAAATTTGCCAAACGGAACGATAACCAGGGTGTTCGATTCCAAGACGAATACCGAGTTGCTCCACATCGCCGAGCTTAGTTTGGACCCGCCGAGTATATCGGTCCTTCCCATGTCACGGTTGGATGTCAGTAGCGTTTCGATAGGTCCGAACGGTGAAGAAAATGTACTGGTTGCTCATTTTGAGGAAAACCATCAGGATAAACACGCGGTGATGGTGACCGAACCAAGTCCTGGGGCACTTTCATCACTCACCAACATCGACGTGAATCGCGACGGCATTGCCGAAACTCGCAATGTTCGCTTTCTTGTGGAGAAGCAGATGGTTTCCTACACCGATTTGAATGCCGATGGTATCTTCGACACACAATATATTACCCTCAGGAAAAGTGAATCAGAGCGGAGTGCCCGTATTCTTGTGGGCCAAACGTGGATAGAGGTTGACCCTGATGGCGCGGTGATGGCCTTTTCGGAGCCACCCCACACCGTTGCGTCACTCGAAAGTCCCCCAGTCACCTACCACTTTCAAGAGGGTGCCTGGAAAAAAGAATAAGGCCCAGACGAGACTACGGCATGGGGTTGTGGCGAAACTACGCTATTTCGATTTCGTGGACCTGCCCATCCTCGTCGACCCAGAGGCCGATGATGGTCAATTGGGGAAAGAGTTTGCGATAGCGCAACACGACGGTGTGTTGTTGTTCCAATTGTGTTTCTTTTGGCACGGGGTTGCCCCGGCAATCCCAGTGCCCCGCAATGGCCAGGGCTTGGATGCCATGGGCCTGAATAGCGATATTCACGCGCCCAATCAGCGCCTGCGCACCCGAAGAATCCGGCATGCTGGCCATGATGCCAAGGGGTCCTGCATCGGTAATCATATCGACGTATTTAACGTCGAAGCGTTTCATCAGGAAGTTAATGACGGGCAACTGTGTGCGCCCGTCCAGGCAATTTATGACAGCACAAAAAGACATGGAATTCCTCGCTTTCTTACCCCATCTGCAACGGTGAAATGAACTCGGCAATTACGGATTCTTATTCGACTGTGAAAAAGTATAGCAAAGCTATCATTGCGGAGGCACGGAATCTGGCCCAACCGTTTCGGCAGCACACCAAAGTTCCGCGCACGCTACTCCCCTGCTGATGACGGGGCAACCACCTGTGCTAAATCGCTGGTCGCAGAGTCTTCCTGTTCTGTTATCGTCGCCCCGTGCGCCAGTGCCCAGGCAATAAAGGGGGCCTCGATATCAGCGGCACCGACCAGTTTGAGGCCCGCCACCTCCGTGGCATCGTCAAATCGAATTCGCTGGTAGCATGTCGAAGGGGAAACACGAAATAGCCCATAAAAATAAGGCCTATCGCCGTTGAAATCAATCCGACGACGACTTCGACACGGTATGCGCTGCTAAAATCTCTCATTATCTGTCCTCGTACCTGGGAAATGCTCAAACGACACCCGGCCTGTCGCGTATATACCACGCGGGGCCGCTTCCATGTCAAGCCCCCACGCTGCTACCCGTTTTCCAAGCATAGTTGCCGTTGTTTTGCGTTTTTAATCCTTTTTTGGTGCCTTGGCAAGATCCTTTGGCTTGATTCGGCTACTTGTGCTGGAGCCGAAAAAGGTGATAATGTCTCCCGTCAACAGGATGATCATCCTTGGCCTCCCGGATTTCAGTCCGCGAGAAGGCCCTGAAACAGCAAGATACCGTTGCATCATTCCCACGAACGTGGGAATCCAGAACGCGGCAGGAGCACACCGAGGCAGCACTGGATCCCCGCGTTCGCGGGAATGACGGCATGGCAAAGCGCACGTTAGGTTAAGGAAAGACCATTGAAACTGGTTATCGTAGAATCCCCGGCAAAAGCGAAGACGATCGGGAAGTTTCTTGGCAGAGATCACCACGTCCTGGCCAGCTACGGCCACGTGCGCGATCTGCCCAGTAACGCGGACGAAATCCCCGCCGCCGTAAAGAAAAAACCATGGGCACGCATGGCGGTCGATGTGGAAAACGATTTTGCCCCCATATACGTGGTGCAATCGGATAGCAAGAAGCAAATCGCCGAATTAAAGCGGTACCTCAAAGACGCGGACGAAATCGTGCTGGCCACGGATGAAGACCGCGAGGGAGAGGCCGTCAGCTGGCATTTGCTGGAAGTCTTGAAGCCCAAAGTACCCGTAAAGCGGATCGTGTTCCATGAGATCACCCAGGAAGCCATTGATGCCGCCATCGCCAACCCCCGGGAAGTAGACACGGCCTTGGTCCGTGCCCAGGAAGGACGACGCATCCTCGACCGGCTTTTCGGCTATTCCCTCTCCCCCGTATTGTGGAAAAAGGTGCGAACCAAGCTCAGCGCGGGCCGGGTGCAAAGTGTGGCCGTCCGCCTCGTGGTCGAACGGGAAGAAGAGCGGCGCGCCTTTCACAAGGCCACCTATTGGGACATTGAAGCCGCCCTTTCGGCAGACGATATCCCCTTCACCGCGACCCTCGTCGAGGTGGAAGGCAAGAAAATCGCCTCCGGCAAAGATTTTGATGAAACCACGGGACTACTCAAGTCAGACAAATCCCGATGGATCAAGGAAGAAGAAGCAATCGCTCTCTGCGCTGCCTTGAAGGAACATGTGCCCTGGCGCGTGGCGACGGTGCAGCAGAAAGAAGCCAAGCTTCGCCCTTATGCCCCCTTCATTACGTCCACCTTGCAGCAAACAGCCAGCTCCATCCTCGGATTCTCCCCCCGCGATACCATGCGCGTGGCCCAGCGCCTTTATGAAGGCGTCGATTTGGGCGGCGGTGATCGGGAAGGCCTGATTACCTACATGCGTACCGACTCCATTACGCTGAGCGGCAAGGCCCTGTCCGAAGCCGAGCAGGTAATCAAGAGCAAGTATGGCGACGCCTATCACCACCGCCGTCAGTTTTCCACCAAGTCAAAGACGGCCCAGGAAGCCCACGAGGCCATTCGCCCCACCCACTTGGGCCGCACCCCGGAGCAGGCCGCCAAGTTCATTCGCGGCGACGAACTCAAGCTCTACCGCCTCATCTGGAACCGCACCATCGCGTCGCAAATGGCCGATGCCCAGTTGCTCCGCACCACCATTGACTTCCGAGCCGATCTGGAAGGCAAAACGGTAACGTTGCGCTCCAACGGCTCCGTCGTAACCTTCCCCGGCTTCCTCAAGGTCGCCGACAGCGGGCAAAAAGATTCTCAGTTGCCCGCCCTGCAGGAAGGGGATCAGGTCGGACCCGCCCAGCGGATTGCCATCGAAGACCTGAACGCCCTCAGCCATGAAACCAAGCCACCCGCCCGTTTCAACGAGGCCTCGCTGATTCGTCGCCTGGAAGAAGAAGGCATTGGACGACCATCAACCTATGCGCCCACGATTTCCACGATTCAGAATCGCGGCTATGTGGAAAAACACGGCAAGGCCCTGGCCCCCACCTATGTCGGGATCGCGGTAACCATGCTGCTCCGTGAACACTTCGGCGAATACGTGGAGCTCAAATTCACTGCCCGCATGGAAAATGCCCTCGACGCGATCGCCGAGGGAAAACTGGACTGGGTCGATTTCCTCCGGGCCTTTTACAATGGCAACGGCGACTTCGGCGCGGGGCTTGCCCCCACCATTGAGGCCAAGCTGGAAGAAATCGAGTTTCCGACCATCTCGGTGGGCGTAGCAGCCGATGGCCAGCCCATTATTGTCCGCTTGGGCCGCGCCCAGCCCTTTATTCAGCGGGGCGAAGGCGGGCAAGGCAACACCGCCTCCGTCCCCAACGACCTCACCTACGACGAACTGACGGTAGAGGTCGCCGAGGCACTTCTCGAAGCCCGCGCCAAGGCCGACGAACCCATCGGCCAGGATCCCGAGACGGGGAAGAATATTTATGCGATTCTCGGCCCCTACGGACCCTATGTCCAGTTGGGCGAAGTGGACAAGGAATCCAAGAAAAAGCCCAAGCGGGCAGGCTTGGGCCGTGGCTTTTCCATGGAAGATATCTCCCTGGAAGTTGCCCTGAGGTACCTGTCCTTGCCCCGCCATATTGGAAAGCACCCGAAAACCGAAAAGTTGGTGCGTTCCGCCGTAGGTCCCTACGGGCCTTATGTGGTCCACGATGGCGACTATCGCAGCCTGGGCAGCGGGGAAGAAGTCTTCTCCATCACCTTGGACGAAGCCTTGGCCTTGTTGGCCCAACCAAAACGGCGGGGGCGCCAGAAAAAGGTGCTTCGCGAAGTGGGCGTTATCCCCGGTACAGAAACCAAAATCGAACTCTTCGACGGACGCTACGGCCCCTACGTGAGCGACGGAAAATCCAACGCCTCTCTACCCAAGGGCATGGATCAGGATAAGATCACGGTGGAAGAGTCCATAAGACTCCTCGAAGAAGCGGCCCTGAAAAAGGGTACCAAGAAAAAGAAGGCCCCCGCCAAAAAGAAAAAGGCAGCGAAGAAGAAAAAGACCGCAGCCAAAAAGAAAACCGCCACAAAAAAGAAGGCGGCAGCAAAGAAAAAGGCAGCCACCGACGAAAGCTGAGTGGTCCGGTACGCTCCCCATTTGTATAGAAAATCCCCGTCGACGCTTGGCATCGACGGGGGTTTTGTTTTAGGCCCTTACTCTGGAAAAACCGCTATAAAAACAAGAAAACTACCAAGGGGGAGGGTAAGGACCATAGCTCTTGGCTGTGGCCCGGCCACCCACTCAGTGCAAGGTGCCTTGCCGACCTTCAAAGACCTGAAACAGGGTCTGCTGGGATTCCACATCCCGCGTGCCCACAAGAAACCAACTCAGCAAGTACTCCAAATCCTCAAGCGACACCATGCCCTCCATCTGGGCCACACGATCCAAGATAAGTTCCCGCTCGTAGGGATCTATCAATTCATAGAGTTCGAGGCGGGCAAGGGCATCCCGGGATTCCGAAGTCAGCTTATGGGCCTCAATGCTTGAAAGCTGGCGCACAATCCCCGGTGTCCGGCCCTCCCGCTGCGGGGGCGCGTTAAACTGGACACCAACCAAGCGAATGGCCGCATCGATATCCCGCTTATTGTAACCCTGCCCGGCCAACCACGAACGTATCCCATGTTCCGTCGTCGGGGCATCTGGATGCTCTTCCAGACGCTGGAGTATAACATCAACCAACTCCGTGAGCGCTTGCTTCATAACGATCTCCCTTGGTGGAGGACACATGCATCAATCCGCATGCAAATCCGACATCCAATACCGCCCATCGTGCATATTCCTCAAGCCAACGCTGGGTCAGAACGTACCACTTACCCTGCTTCGGTCAGTGGAAACGTACCAACTACTCGCAATATTGTAGGCTCCACCAGCGTGGGTGTCAACTTTTCAAAGCCATTCACCCCACTTTGGAACGGTCTTCCGCCCACGCCTTTTTACCTATTTCGTCCGCATCTGGTCCAGCCACACCAGGATTTGTCCCATGGACTCCGGCGAGCTGCTGAAGATGTCCGCGCCGTGTGCGGTGCCTGGATATATCCGCACCTCCACATGGCCGGGTGCCCGCCGTTGAAGGGCCGCGCCACAAGAAGCGGCATAGTCATCCCGCTCACCCCAAAGCAATAGGGATGGACGGGTGCTCATCTGCTCCATGAGGGGCACCGCCTTGATACCATGATAGCTGGTCCCTGCGGACAACAGCACCACCCCCTGCACATCGCGATGCTCCACCGTGTATTGCAGGGCCAGGTTAGCACCGAATCCTTCGCCAACCAGAAAAAGATCGTCGGGATTGGCCCCCAAAGCCAGCAAGCGACGCAGAGCCACATCAATATCCAACGACACGGCCTGCCAGTCTTCATCGTTGAAATCGCGGTAATCCAGCTTTCGTCCCGCAGCGCCATTCCGGCTCTCCCCATGGCCCCGCAGGTCCAAACTGATGACCAGGTACCCCGACTGCTGCGCACGAACCGCAAAGGCTTCCCACACACTGCGCTCCCCGCCCGCCCGATGGACAAGCACCAAACCCGGCGGGCTACCAGCCAAAGGAACATAGCGATGGGCGGCCAGTGTGGTCCCGTCGCTTGCCGTAAGCACCTCTGGCCCATCCTGAAGTTGTGGACGTGTGCCACAGCCGGAAAGGAGTGGGATAAGTAGTGCCAGAACAAGCAACGTGGACTTCGCCCACAACCCAGGGGCAAGAGTCTGGGCTTCGCAATGGCAAAGCGCCAGGGACTGACGCGCCCAAAGGCCCTGAACGTAACGGTGGATGTGGCGCATAAAACTATCACCACAATTAAACGGGGCGCTATTCGACGGGCGTGGCTGTCCCGTCGTTGGCGGATTCGACCTCATTTCAAAAAGCACAGCCGACTGTAACGAAGTCACGACAACCGGGCAAGCCGAACGGATACCCCGCAAACAACGGGACAGCCACGGACCCGATGATAATTCTGGCTCGTTTTTGTGTTTCTGTTTTAAACCGTCGATGACCTTGCTCCATGACGGGGCGTGGTCCGCGTCAGTCCCTGAATTCCACCTCAACCCAGGCTGAATACACTCTGAAGCTTCAAGGCCAGGGCCATGTCGCCTTTTATTTTCAGTTTGCCCGTCATGAACGCCATCTGCCCATTGAGCTTGCCTTGCAGCAAATTAACAAAGTTGGACGCTTCCATCGTAATGGTGATGCTGGGGCTTTCCGCCGTGCCGCTGCTGACAGCCGCCTCACCATTTGCGATAGCGATATTCCACTGGCCACCATCATCGCCCGTGATATCGAACTGATAGACACAGTCCATGCCTTGGATTTTGTCCTTGTTTACTTTTCCAGATACGTTGTCAAAAAATGCAGCTACATCAGACATGGGCGTGTAGGCCTCCTTGTGGGGTTATTGCTTGTGATCCTTCTATAACGACCAGTAAGTATAATTAAACCACACCCCTCCAGGCAGGTCAAGCACATCGCAACGGTGTACCGACTGTACCAAGCCCGGATTTCTACGCTGGCACAGCAATGGAAACGATGCAAAAGACGCGGGCAGGGGGTTGGGCTTTCCAGCCCGACATAAAAAGCGCGTCGGACATAAAGCCCCCATCGGCACGTGGAGTCACCAAGGACTCGAACAACAAGAAAACTCAGTCGTGCCGCGCGATCCCCAAAAGGCGAGTATCAACGAGTCCTGACGGGTTCGTGCGCTGGCGTAACACAAGAGTGCCTGAAGGTAAGAAAAATAACCGCCGGGTGCCACGAACAAGCCCTGTGGGGCTTGCCCGTGCGGAAACATGGATTCGACTGAACACTTGGTTCTTGTCCGTGGCACCCCAAGCAGTCTGCGAACACGTACCCGACGACTACGTCAATGGCAGGCAGGAAAACCCGCCCGCCTGATTTCAGCTCACCCGCCACCCCGTGCGCAGTCGTCATACAACGCAAAGAAAACGTCACGAATATTTCCGTCAACCTTTCGGTAATATTCGAGGGCACGGGGCCATGAATCGCTAACCTCGCCGGGAACCATTTCCTCCAGCAATTCGTGCAGAAGTTCCTCGGATCGTTGCGTGGTATAAAGCGTAGGCAAACGCCCCGATCGATGCGTGGTCACGACAAAGCCCCGAAGTCGGCGCGTCCTCCACTGCACCCACCGCCACGTGAAAGGGTCAAGCTGTTCCGCGCCATCAAGAAAAAAAACGGTGTTGCACGGAATCTCCCGAAGAAAGGCCGCCACGGCCCATCGCTTCCGGGGTGTCTCCTCGTTGAGAAAACCGTAATACACGGGAATTCCCTGCGCCTCCAGCCGCTGTTGCGCTTCCAGGAGCAACGTGGTCTTCCCCGAACCATGGGGTCCCACGATAGCCCCGCGATAGTCGTGGTCCGCCAGGCGTGCCAAAAAAGCATCCCAACCAAAGCCAGGTGCTCGAAACTTCAGCGCCTCAATACGCTGCACCCGGAAGGGATTGCTATCCGCCGCAATCACGGGCCACGCCATCCAAATGCGTCGGGCAGGAGTACGGACTTTCCAGTCCGTAATAAAGGGAGCGATGATTCAACCAAGACGACTCCTATTCTCCGTGCGTAAGTGTTCCCGGCAAAGGGGGTTGGGCTTTCCAGCCCGACACAAAAGGCGCGCCGGATAAAAAGCCCGGCATCGGCACATGCAGCCGCTCTGGACTCGAACGATAAAGCACTATACACTACCTTGAATAATCAACGTATCACCACAAATGCCAAGTGCGTTTTCAAGCCCGTCGTGCGTGTTATGTCGGGCAGGAATGCCCAACCCCCTTGCCCGGAGTAAGCAGTGAACGCTAATTCTCCGTGTTTCCTGCGTTTTGTCGGTCAACACACATCTCTTGCAACAGGCGAGAATGACCCACCCCCATCGAGAAGGGGAGCATTTTGGTCCTGCAAACCCGCGCTCTAAGTTAATCGAACACCACACCATCAACCATCAACTGTCAACTGCCAACCGCTTTCAATTTCACCTGTTCCACCCAGGGGGATACGATGAGGTCCAGACGCTCGACTTCCTTGCCCTTGTTCAGCACCAATTCAATGGCCCATTTCAACGTGATGAGTTGGCCCTGAAAACTGTAGGGGCTATCGGGGATGTTAAAGCGAAAGGTCCCCTTCATGGCCCGCTGATCGATAGGCAGTGTAATCTCCTCGATGACACCTACGTCCTGCGTGCCCCGGCCTTCCGTGTACCAAAACAGGCGCAGCATGGCTTTCTTGGGCGGACTCTCCCGCTCCCAGCCCACCGTGCCGTCGATAGTCTGGCCCGGAACGAGGGTCGCGGGGTCTTGGTTAAGTTGAAGGCGCAAATTCATGTCAGGGACTCCTATCTTTGCCAAAGTGAGCTTTGCCCACAACCAAATTTTATTCACCACGAAGAGACAAAGAAGAGAAGTAACAGGTTGCCCGGTCCATACCTTACTTTTCTTCCTTCGTGCTGAAATATTTTTTCTTTGCGTCTTTGCGCCTTTGCGTGCAATCTTTAATTTTGTTTGGCACGCAAAGGCGCAAAGACGCAAAGGTTGGATTTTGATTGGGAACAGCACCTGATTCTAAAATGCTCATCGGTCTTGAAAAAATTGTTATAGCCAATCTTCACAGTAGCTCCTGGAAACATCCCCAAAACTTCTTGTTTTTTTATGGTGGTTCTTCCAGATTGAGGCACTACGTGTTCACAGAGCCGACAAGGCTCCCCTCCTCAGAGGGGCTGGGGGTGGGCTAATTCTCACCCACACACGCGAACTCAGCCCTCTCGAAACTCCGCCCGCCGGGGCATCGCGCCATCGTTTTCGGTCGGCAGGGGAGCGACGGCCAATTCAAATTCTTCACGTACATCCGGCCACTTGGGAATGTCGCCTTCAACCTTAATATGCCACGTGATCTTGTTGTTGCTGGCCTCAAAGGCGGGCGCGGTAAATTCCGGGATGCTGAAGGCAACTTCGCCCTGGGCTATCTCCTGCGGGTCCACCGCCTCCACCAGGACTATCTTCTCAAAGACACTCTTGTCCGTGATGGTACTGGTCCCACGGCGATACGTGGCCGCTTCTGTACCCGTAACGCTGATGGACAGCTTCTGAATGCGACGCGTGTTGCCCGCGAAGGACCACGTTATGCTTCCCGTACCACCAAGGGGCACCTCGCCAGGGGAAAGGCTCAACAGGACCTTGGGATTGAACAAGGCAAGAAAAAAATACACCACACCCGCGATGAGCGCCAGCCCGACAAGCACGAAGGGAATCATAAAGAGCATCATTACGATGGAGAAGGCCCCGCCTCCAAATTGATCACTGAACGCCAGAAGAATAATGCCGTTCCAGAATACTGCGAAGATCGAGACAAATATCAGGCCAACACGGCTGTTTCTGCCCCCCTTGAACGTTTTGCTTCCCTCGCTTCCATAGGCGGGCGCTGGCACCGGCTCCATCTTGCCGCCCCGGGAGAGACTCTTATCTTCCTTCTTGCTCTTCCGAAAGACCAACAGATACAGACCGCCCAAAACAAAAATGAGTCCGAAACAACCAATAAGATAGACCCAACTGAAGTCCCGATTAAGCGCCGCCTCTTCCGGGGCATCGGGATTAACGAAACACGTCTGCGTAGAACCCACAGGAAACTGGCGGACGACATCGTCTTTCCCGCTGCGCCCCGACGAAGAACCCCCAAAAAAGTTATAGCGATCGCCCGTAAAGGTCTGCCCCGCCCACGTGTACCGATAACTGATATCAATGCTGTAGGTGGGTCCCCCATCCGAAGAATCGTGGCGGCCCACAGAGCTTCCGGTGATGGTGCAGGATGTCTCCGCCCAATCCTGTGCGCTGCTCCAATCGGCCATCGGAACGAAACTGAAAAAGTAAAACACCAGTCCGCCCGGAATGACAAGAAGAAGGCCAACGATGCGTGGCAAGCAACCCGCCGCGTTGCCGCTGCCCTTCCTGGAAATCGATTTCATAAGTAGTGCTCCTCATCCATCCTGCCCTAACCATACCCACACACAGCTTTGGATGCAACCGAAAATGAATAGTGAATAGGGAAAGGAGTACAGGTCCCATCGGACCCATTCGTCCCATAGGTCCCATCATGCCCCCTGACCTTGAATTCAACACGCACAGGGCCAATACTGGCAGGTGTATGGCCTATCTTACCCAAAGGAATTGCGCGCCTATGTCCTTAACCCGCCCAGCAAGTCATGTCGTGCTCATGTTGAGCGCGTTGCTGCCCCTCGTGGGATGCGGCCCCCTGCGCACACCGGAACCTGCCCCCAAGGCGGCACCCCTTGCTACGGACGACCAATACGCAGCGCTCAAAAACACCGTCAAGGAGGCTTCCCCGCAACATCCCACGGCAGCTACACCGATGGAAACCAGGCAGGAGGGCACCCCCGAGGCCGCAGCCAACCTGACACCAGCGCTCCACGCCCGCTTTGTCCGGGGCATGACGCTTGCCGAGGCCCAGACGGTATTTTCCTTCGCGCCGCGTGTCGTAGGGGGCAACGAAAAGGAAACGGTCATCTACCGGTGGGAGGACGACCAGGGCACCTATTTCACGGCCCGCTTCGAGGCAGGGGTGTTGGTCACGGCAAGCCGTCTGCGACAACGGCGTGCCGCGCCCGAAAAGGCCCCGCCAACACCTGCGGAAAGCCCCATCGATACTATTCCCGTGGCCGAAGTCGCGCCCGGTGTCTATGTCCCCCTGGAGCGGGCCATTGCCTCCAGCGTGGCACAACCCCGTGGTGTCGAAGCGCCATCCATGCCGCTGCCGGACCGGGAAGACATGCGCGCATCCGGTGTGCTGGAGAAAACGGGACCCACCATCGCTGTGGCCGGGGCCGCACGCCGCGAACGGCAACAAACGTCGATCACGAATAAAGATTCGAAGCGCTCCTACACGCCCAAGGCGAAGCTCCCGGAATTTGGCCATTCCCCGCACAAGGGGCGCTACGAAATCCGACTTCTTAACCCCACGGAGGCCCTCGTAACGGTGGGTCTGCGCAAGGACAAGCGCGGCCAGGATCTGACCGTACCACCAAAGGGCTGGGCCTCCCTCAAGGTGGATCGTGGTACTTATGGACTCTATTTCCTGCGGGACGATGATCCCACCGCCCTCTACGAGGCCCAGCCCATCGCGATCGATGGCGTTCGCGTCACCGACGTGGAGGTTCACCTGAATCCTGATGACGTGGAAATGCGGCAGATTGACTACGGCACGCCGGGCCAATAGGTCACACGCCCATTTTTCGCATCCACGGACGTGGAAAATATAAACTTCGAGTTTCGCAATGTTGCCGTTACTGCTGCCAATCCCAAAAGGAAACCTGCTGGTGGATGATCGACGCTGTTTTGTACCCCATTTTTCGCGAAGCCCTGCAATAGACAAAAAACCGACGCGGCTGCACAACGTGATCCACCACCCACGCCCTGGGGGTGCCCCTGTGGCGCTGATGCGTGCGTTGGCCTTCCTTGTCGCGGGAATCACCTGCGCCGTCCTGGTAGCACCCTGCCAGGCTTCGGAAGCAGCTAAATCCACGTCTCCCACAATTTCTCCAGGCGATTCCTCCAAGGGCGCGTGGCGAAAAATACCCAGCCGACAAAGCCAATCCAACGAAAATACCGTGTTGTCCGAAGCCGACCTGGAAGCCCTGGAAGCTATTGGCTACCTGGGCGGCTATGAGAACGTCCCGGACAAGATAGGCGTAATCACCTGCGACGAAGCCCTCGCCCAGAACGGCTACACCCTGTATATCTCCGGCCATGCGCCCGAAGCCTATCTCTGCGATTTGAAAGGCAAGGTCATTCACACCTGGGCCTATGACGCGTCGAAGTACTATAAGATTAGCCCCAAACGAAACTATTGGCGGCGTGTACATCTGGCGGGAAACGGCGACCTTTATGCGGTCTGCGATCCCCATGGAATTATCAAACTGGACAAGAATTCAACGCTGCTCTGGGCCAGTGACGAAGCCGATTTAACCCACCACGATCTCTTCGTGACCGGCGAGGGAACGACCTATGCCTTGGGCAAGAGTATTGGGGTGCAGCCGGAATACAGCAGCACCATCACCTTGATCGATGACTATGTAGTCGTCATTGACCAGGATGGAAAGACCCTGAATAAGTTCACCATGCTCAGCGCCTTCGAGAAAAGCCCCTACGAAAAGCAGATGCTTGGCAAGGTAAAGAATTTCCTTGCCCGCCAGAAGAGCGACTACGCCGAGAGTTTTCACACCAACACCATTGAAGTCTTCGATGGTTCCCTCGCGCCCCTGTCGCCGCTGCTGAAAAAAGGCAATGTCCTCTGTTGCTCCCCCATACACGGTACCGTGTGGATAATTGACGGCGAAACAGAGACCGTAGTCTGGGCCTGGATGGGATCGTGGGGCCAGATTCACCAGCCCACCTTCCTCAAAAACGGCAACTGGCTCCTTTTTGACAATGCGGGCTTCCAAAACAAATCCGGCGATTGGTGCTCTCAAGTTCTGGAGTACAAATTCCCAGACAAAGAACCCCTATGGGATTACGCGGGCGATCCCGCGCTCCCTGAAACCGAATTCTATTCGGGCACTTCCAGCCTCGCAGACCGTCTCCCCAACGGCAACACCCTGATCACCGTCAGCGAAAGCGGCCGGGCCATTGAGGTCACCCAGGACAAAAAAGTGGTGTGGGAGTTCCTGAACCCCAAACGCGCCGGCGAAAACAACGAACTGGTCGCCACGCTGTTTCAGGTCGAACGTATCGCAACGGAGTATTGTGATACCTGGCTGGTTCCGTGAAACAATTGGTGCGCACAAAAGGCATGCTTCCTGGTTCGTAAGCATTCACAACCTATGCGGCCTTGGCCTTGAAAAACGACCTTCGGGTGCCACGGGTAGGCCTCTCAGGGCTTACCCGTGTCGTTTCTAAAGTGGCTGGGCCACAACCAAATTCTATTTACCACAAAGAGACGAAGAACACGAAAGGGGCGCGACGGGAAGAAGTAACAAGTTGCCCGGCCCGCTCCTGGACAAATCCCATCGGCTATGGCATAGTCCGCGAAGCGGATGTCGGACTAAAGCCTGGGGTGCAGCGAGGAACGAGCGGAGCCCTGAACAAGTCGCGCCGGGCCTGAATCATAGTCCGCGAAGCGGATGTCGGACTAAAGCCTGGGGTACCGCGAGGTACGAGCGGAGCCCCAGGAAGCAAATAGCAATAACGAAAAAGAACCCGCGCAGCGGGTGACGGACAATCGGGTTGGCCTGGTAAAACTTCCAAAGCAAAGAAAGTACCAACTCACGCAAAAGGGGCGAGAGTTGACCACCACATTGAACGCACTCTTAACCCCGTCAACACAACAACTTATGGATATGGCACCATGAAACTTCTTGTTTTTTTATTGGCCTTATTTATGAGTAACGCACTACCGGCAAGGAAAATAACCCAAATTCAGAGACAACGGTTCAACACAGGTAAACCCAAAGGGCCTACCCATGGCACCGGCAGGTCGTTTTGCCGACCATCCTGTCCACTGTCAACTGTCACCCATCAACTGTCAACTGCTAGAACGCCGCAACGCCAATTCCCAGACACGGGGACACATGCTCTTCCAACTGATCGCGATAGTGGCGAAGCATGGCGCACCGGTCCGCGTCGATGATGTGGTCGTTGCCCTTTTCGTAGACGATATTTCCCGAGGTGCCCACGACATAGGTGTGGGCGGCGTATTGCGATTCACGGTCGGCCAGCGCCGGAAAACGAATCGTGCCTTCGTTCATGCGCCGTTGGAGCAGTTCCGTCATGAACTCCTTGACCCGTCGGCGCACCAGTCGGCCATCGGGAAGGGGCTGTAGCTCCATGCGCCCCCCAAACTCAAAGGCTTGGATCTTCTGGCACCAACCCTCGCCCAACGCCATGAGTTGGTGGGCCACCGCCCGGCCACTGTTGCCCGCATCAATGCCGATACCGCGAAAGTCGTAGGCGGCATCCAGGGCCTCGATGATTTCCTGTTGCCGTGCGTAGTTCACGCCCTCCAGATGAACCCGGAGCACGTTAACCAGGTGGGGTGATGCGTTCTTGTAGACCACGAATTCCGAAGGATCCCGCGCATAGCCCAGATCGCAACCCAGATAATAATCGCCGGGAGACACTTGGCCCGGCCCGTCAAAAAGGTCGCCTTCCTTCAGATCGACACCCGCGAAATCGATATCGTCGTCCACGCACTGGAGGTATTCGTCGAGGGAAAAGACCGCGTGCATGGGCGCGCCGTGTTGTCCCAAAACCCGGTGAAGATAACCCGGCGTGCTGCGTCCGCCATAGAGATGGGCCAGTTCCTTTTCCTTGGCGTCGTCGAAATTCGGGTTGATGGTGCTGGCCCAGTTGTACTGTTCCACATCCGCCATCTGGCTCATGCGGTAGAAGGTGTTCCGCAAGCCATTGGGCACCCCATAAACCCAACGCCGCCCGCCGCCGTTCAACGCCTGATACAACTCCCCCCAGGAGGCATCCGTCATTTCCTGGGCTTCGTCCACAATTTGCCAGTCCACGTGCATGCCCTGAAAGTTCGTGCCCCGTGGACCCGCGATCCGTCCCCACAACACAAAGCCGTTGGAGAAGCGAAAATACCACGAGGGTGAACGCCGGGTCTCCAGGAGAGACGGCGCAAACTCCGGGGTATTTTCGAAGCGACGGGCGATGCGGTTCATAAGCGGGAAAAGCTGATTCTCCGTCTGCGTCGCGATGAGCATGGATGAATCAGGACACGCCACCATGGCCCAGCAGGCCAGCACCTCGATCTCCGTCGTCTTGCCTACATCACGGCCATCACAATGAACCTTGCGCGGAGCCTGGGAGTTGAGGGAATCCCGCTGGTAGTCCCGTACCTGCCACGGCGCGGCCGCCCGGTCCGAAAAGAACGTCTCGGCGAAAACGGCCCGGTCCTGGAGCATCAGCCAGCGCTGAGCATCGGCCTCGCTAAGCCCCTGGGCCTGGAGCTGGGAAAGTGTGGGGAATGGTGTCATGGGTGGTTCCTTTGCAAGCGTTAAACTAAAGTGGCAGGGCCACAACCAATATTACCCAAAAGGACCGTCGAGGGTGCCACCCTCACGCGGGGGAGCTTGCGGGTGCGAGACACCAGAATAGACTTATCACCGTCTATGGTTTGTCGGCACGCGTTTCCCAGATCGTAAGCGTTCACGACACGGGCCACTATAATCGACAAAAAGACCGTCGGGTGCCACGGGTAGGCCCGGTAGGGTTTACCCGTGCAGAACCGATGCCCTGGAATCTTAATTATGGTTCTTCCGGTTCAAGGGTACATTGCAGTTCAGAGCGGCTTGCCTTGACTGCTTTTTTTCTCGAAGTTTAGCGCCGAAGGTGCGTTCTATATCAGCCTGGGGCAACGCCCCAGGTCTCAAATCGGACAGGATTCAGGGCTGAAGGCCCGGCCCATAAATCAGTAACCACCGGCAGAGCCGGGGGTATGAGGAGGGCCCCTAAAAGGGGCCGGTGTCACCGGTAAAACCGAAAATACGAGTGCTCTTTTAATCCACGAAGTGGATGACGGAACTTAGCCCAGTGTGT
>JAJRPE010000047.1 GCA_024280935.1 Candidatus Hydrogenedentota bacterium | reverse complement strand
CGCCACAACGCCTCCGTCGCTAGATTACGCCCCCGAACCCTATTTTTGCTCGACATAAACACGCTCCTTTCCAAAGCTGAAAGGAATAGCTTGACAAGAAGAAGCGAAAATAGGAAGATGTACTTCACCGGACGCTTACCAGATTTATGCAACCAGAGGGTGTATACCCGATGAAAGATGAAAAGGCTACTGTGTTGCTGGTATTTCGGCCTGAATTCTCTTTCGCGTCAGGCACCCGAACGTGAGTACACGATTGGGTGGCACACATGGCTGTTCTTGATGAGAGGCAGTACCTTGGCAGGCACCCAAGGTGCCAAATCCGTTTCCTGAGAATAACTCAAAAATCCTGTCGAGGCAGGAACTCCGAAATTTGGCAAGAGTCCCATTTTTCACTCGACAATTTTAGCATCTCGTGGTATATACTTATCGGTAGGTCTGATTTTCGGGCGCGTGGCCCGGTCCTTTCAGATTCTGGCTATTTTTGAATGTACCAAGCGCCCGCTGGCGATTACGCCGAAGCGATGGAGGCAGAAAATCATGGAACTCGACGACAAAGAAAAACAGGCATCCCTGGATGTGGCTGAGGACGCCCGGCAGACCGCTTGGAAAGCGCCCAGTTTCGTGGCGGAGCTCTTCAAGGGGAATTTCAACTGGGATCACATTCACCCATTCCCCACGCAGTCCGCAGAGGACAAGAAGATCGGCGACGACTATATTGAGGTCCTGCGCACGATTCTTGAAAAGTATATCGATCCCAGCGAAGTGGATCGCAGCGGTGAAATTCCACAGGAAGGTCTCGATGCCCTGGCGGCGGCGGGCACCTACGGAATGAAGGTCTCAAAGGACTACGGTGGCCTGGGATTCAGCCAGACGAATTACAGCCGCGCCTGTGGTTTTATGAGCAGCTATTGCGCGTCCACAGCGGCGGGGATTACGGCCCACCAGAGTATCGGGGTGCCCCAGCCCATCAAACTATTCGGCACGAAAGAGCAGAAAGAAAAATTTCTTCCCCGTATTGCCAAAGGTGCCGTGACCGCCTTTGCCCTTACGGAGCCGGACGCGGGTTCTGATCCCGCAAACATGGTGACGACCGCCACCCTCACGGAAGACGGCAAGCATTACATCATTAACGGCCAGAAGCTTTGGATCACCAATGGCACGAAGTGCGAACTGATGGTGGTTATGGCGTGTACGCCCTCTATCACGGTGCGGGGCAAAGAGAAGAAGCAAATCTCCGCTTTCGTTGTGGAGACCGACACCCCCGGCTTCGAGGTGGTTCATCGTTGTGACTTCATGGGCATTCGCGGCATCCAGAATGGTTTGCTCAATTTCGACAACGTGAAAGTTCCCGCAGAGAATATCATCGGCAAGCCCGGCGAGGGATTGAAGATTGCGCTGGTGACCCTGAATACCGGTCGCCTTTCCATTCCGGCCGCATCCGCTGGCGGCGGTAAGGCGGCCATCCTCGCGGGGAGCAAGTGGGCCAGGGAAAGAGTCCAGTGGGGCGCGCCCATCGGCAAGCACCAGAGCACCGCCCACAAGCTGGCGACCATTGCCGCCGATACCCTGGCTATGGATGCCGTTACCTGGCTGACCTGTTCCATGGCCGACGCGGGGGGCAGCGATATTCGTATTGAAGCGGCCATGGCAAAGTACTTCACCACGGTAAGCGGGTGCCGCATTGCCGACGACTTTCTTCAGTTGCGCGGGGGCCGTGGTTACGAGACGGCTGAATCGTTAGCGATGCGGGGTGAAGATCCTATCCCCGCCGAGCGTATGGTGCGCGACGCCCGGATATCCCGCATTGTGGAAGGCACCGATGAAATTATGCGCCTCTTCATCGCACGGGAAGCGATGGATACCCACGTGCGCCAGATTATGCCCCTCATGATGCCGGGCGGCAACAAGATGAAGCATTTCTTCACCAGTTTCCTGCCCTTCTATGCGAGCTGGTATCCCAAGCAGTGGCTTCCTTCGGGGGGGGGCTACGCGACGAATCATCTCAATGCGCGGAACCGGTCGCACCTGCGCTTTATCGCGAAGCATACGAAAAAATTGGCCCGCGTCATGTTCCATTCCATGGCCAAATATCAGCAGAAGCTCGAACGCGAGCAAATCATCATGGCGAACTTTGTGGACGTGGGCACCGACCTTTTCACCATGGCGGCGGTGCTGTCCTACACGGACGGACTTCTCGCAACGGTGGATGAAAAAGTGGAGTTGCAGCAGCTGGTTGATCTGTTCTGCACCGATGCCCGCGACCGGATCAAGGCGAACCTGAAGGCCGTCCGCTCAAACCACAACAACCTGTACACCCGTGTGGCCAACGATTCCATGGCCGGGAAATTTGATTGGTTGTGCGAAGGCATTTACACCGATGTGCCTCCAGGCTACCAGAAGTACATGAACCAGAGCATCGATGCCTTTGAAGCCAAGCACGGCAAGAAGGCAGGCGCGGCGAAGGAGGAAGTCGCTGTCGAGCCGGCATCGGTGGAATAAGCCCAGGCGATCACGGGACCGGAAAGGCTCCCCTCCGCCGTAAAATACTCCTACGGGTGCCACAGGTAGACCCGCCAGGGTTTACCCGTGTAATACCGCCACCCCTGAATCTGGATAGCTTCCCTCACTTGTGGAAACTACACGGGTAAGCCCTGAGAGGCCTACCCGTGGCACCCGACGCGCCCTTTTTGAATGGGGGCGATTTGACCGATCTGTCTGATCAATTCCTCGCTTCCCGCAGCATCCTCCATTCCGCTACACTACCCGTTGGACGGAGGAAAAAACATGATGACCGAAACAAGCCCAAATAACAGCAACGATATATCCTGGTGGCAGCCCATGCTTTTCGCCGCCATGGCAGGGGGCATGGGGTGGGGGATACGGGGCCAATACGGCCACGAAACCGGTGCCATGATCGCCGGTGTCCTCGTGAGCCTCACGCTTGCTTTTCTGCTCTGTCCCGGCATCTCGTCCCTGCAATTGGTGCGCGCGGCGGCATTGGGTACTATTGCCATGGGTATCGGAGGCACCATGACCTATGGTGTCACCCTCGGCCTGACGCAAGACGCCCAAGTAATCGGAAATTGGAGCGCCCTGCGTTGGGGCTTGCTGGGCTGTTGTGTAAAGGGCGCTGCTTGGATTGGTTTCGCGGGACTTTTCCTCGGGATTGGACTGGGGGGCAAGCGCTACACGCCGTTGGAGATGTTGCTCCTGGGACTCGGGATGCTGGCGGCGGCCTTCCTAGGGATGTGGCTTCTGAATTCGCCCTTCGATGTGGAGAACCGGGAACTGCCCGCCATCCATTTTTCAAACCTGTGGGCCTGGGTGCCCGGTTCCGATTCTCGTCCACGGGCCGAGGCTTGGGGTGGCTTGCATTGTGCGCTGCTCGTTGGGATCGTCTACTGCGCCGTGCGGAAGAAGGATGTGCTTGCCCGCAACATGGGACTCTGGGGCCTCCTGGGCGGCGCGTTGGGCTTTCCCCTGGGGCAGTCCTTGCAAGCCTTTCATGCCTGGAATCCAGAAGTCTTCCAGCGCGGCATCTGGGTCAACCTCGACCAATACATGAACTGGTGGAACAACATGGAGACCACCTTTGGCTTTATCATGGGCGGTGCGTTGGGCCTGGGCCTCTGGCTGAATCGCCGCCGCATTAACCTCACGCCCGAAAGGGATGAAAAAAACATGCCCTACGCACTGGAACTGGGGTTGATGGCGACACACCTGTTTCTGGTTGTCAGGATGACCTTCTTCGGGGGCTGGGCCGATGCGATCTATGATTTTGGACTCATTCTGGCGCTCATTCCCTTTGTCTGCTCCATTCGGGGCCGCATCTGGCCCTGGTTCCAGGTGCTGTCCATCACGATGGTGCCTATCGCGTCCAAGACGGTCGTGGAATTGGTTCGGAAGTCGGATGCAATTGCGCCCGTGCCCGGTTGGCTGCTCTATTTTGTGTTGCCCCTGACGCTGGCCACGGCCCTCGCCTTTTGGGCGGTCCGCCAGGGGAAGGAAGGCGCGGCCCCGAAGAACTTTGTGGCCATCGCGCTGCTGCTCAATGTCTGGACCTATTTCAGCCTGAACTTCGCTGTCTTCCGCTATCCCTGGCTCTGGACCGAGTGGACGACACGGACACCGAACGCTATCGTCTTTACGATCTTCGCTCTGGGTCTCACGGCGATGGTGTACATGAACTGGAATCGAAACACGATGGACCGCAGCTCAGGGACTGACACGCCCCGAACAGCGTGATGGATTCTGATTTACCCAAACTTAAACACATTCAAGCACGTGACGAAAGGCACATTTACCGGGCGTGGCTGTCCCGTGGTTAGTGGAGGAATCGTCGCTCACTTCGCCAACATCGGGACAGCCACGGACCTTGAAGTAGCCCTTGTTTCAAGAGAGACAGCCTGTAAAATTAAGCTCTTTTCGCATACCGGAGGGGCTTGGTCCGCGTCAGTCCCCAGAGGCCAAGCATTCATGGGGTCCGTGTCTGTCCCGCTGTTTGCGGGGCAACCGTTATGTTTGTCCAGTGTCGTGGCCCCGTTAGAGCCGGTTAGGCTTTTGGGAACGGGGTAGAATTTCCCAACAACGGGACAGCCACACCCGTTAAATAATGTCCTGTTACTGGGGTTATTGTTTTAAGTGCTACATTCCCACAGTGCTTTTGGGGGCCTTTGGGTGCGTCAGTCCCTGACGTACACCACTGCGAAACCGTAAGCGTTCCCGGAGCCGAAAAGGCTCCCCTCCTCGGAGGGGCTGGGGGTGGGTTAATTCTCAGCCTAATACTCAAACCCACCCCTACCCCCACCAAGGGAGGGGAACATAAAGACGTTGGCTTCGTCAACCAGAACTATGGCCTGAAAGCTTACGCGAAACCGAGGCTCACCAGAATCTAACGCCCCTCCTTTCTTTTTCCTTGACACCGGCCAATAAATATGACACCCTATGTATAGCGTCGCTAGGTATGGTGCGTGGCGACACAACACAGGTCCACATTCTCATGAGCGAAAACTTCCAATCGGACATGACCGAAATGCTCGTCCTCCATGTCGTGGCACCGGGCGCGACCTACGGCTACGACATATCCCAGCAGGTGCTGGAGCGTTCCCAGGGGAATTTCACCCTCCTGGAGGGGGAGCTTTATCCCATTCTCCATGCCATGGAGCGGCAAGGCTTGCTTCGCAGCTATTGGGTCCAACTGGATGAAGAACGGCGGCGCAAGTTCTACCGCGTGACCGCCGAGGGCGGAAAACGGCTGGAAGAGCGCCGCGTCCAGTGGGAGCAT
>JAJRPE010000046.1 GCA_024280935.1 Candidatus Hydrogenedentota bacterium | reverse complement strand
GCATTGTCGATGAGGGGTAAGTCGTCGGCGAGTACGGGGCGCTGTGCCTGGGCAGCCGTGGCAGCCAGCAGAAATACTGCGGCAACAATCGGCTTATTCACATTGAAATGCATGGGTTATCTCTTTTCGAAATGTTGTGATTTGACGGACGCTCAGTGTATCACGGGGTGGGCGATGGCCTGGCCTACGTGACTAAAAAGTGACGTTGCTGCTAGAATTACCGAAGGCAGCTAATACGACAGCATACGCCTACACACAAATCCCAAAACAGCCAGCCTACGGAGAGAACAAGTGATACGCAGAGCAAAGAAGAAACTGGACCCGGAAAAGATGGCGGAAATCGTGGCAAAAGCCCGTGGCTACCAGAAGGGCCGTGGAAAAGGCTACCGGGAGCAGGCCCTGAAGCTATTCCCCCACGTGTGCGCCCGTTGCGCGAAGGAGTTTGAAGGCGCGGCCATGCGCGAACTTACCGTACACCACAAAGATCACAACCACGACAACAATCCGCCCGACGGCAGCAATTGGGAACTCCTGTGTGTCTACTGCCACGACGACGAGCACCAGGACGCCGTCCAGCGCGAGGGTAGCGGAAACACGGGCTTGGGTACGGCAGAGCCGACACTGGGCTTCAACGCCTTTGAGGGACTCAAAGGCATACTGGGCGATTCGGAAGATCAGGGTCGTTCTGCGAAAGAATAAGGCAGCACGCTTGCTTTCCCGACGATTATTTGCTATAACAAGGGAGTAGGCCCACTTATGCCGACGCTCCCCTTGTCGGCGGGTCTACTGCCGCAGCCCGTCAAGATGCCCCCTCTTGGCGGGCGCTTTTGTTTTGCGGCGGAAGGAAGACTCTCCTGCCCGTTGGCCGTTCCCAACCATCCCATTTCGACCACCCCCTCCACCCGGCGCTGTCACCGCCAGGCCCCTTTGTCAGCGTGTCGCCGTAGTTGTAGGTGTAATCGGCGGTGTACGTCTCGTCCGTTTTCTTCGTCATGCGGCCAAACTGGTCGTAGGTGAAGGTGTTCGTGGCCCCGTCCTTAAAGGGGATTCTGGCTCTCCTGGTAAGATGACTTGGTCCTGCAAAAGGGCAGCTAACGTGGCTTAGCCTTCCAGGCTGACGTAGCGTGTGCGGGGGACACCAGGATTCACGTTGCGTCTGGAATGACTCCGACGGCAGGACGGCAACCGAAAATGTATCCCTTGCCAATTGCTGGTCATTCTTGCCGAGCAGATACTTCCTTCGGAGTTTGCGCAACCCCGCTCTCAGCCTGGAAGGCTAAGCTACGTTAGGCCTATAAAAAGAGGAGGTTTGTGGGAATCCCAGCAGGAATTCCTGTAACAATCAGTATTTCAGTTGGTTACGGATGTTGACATGAGTGCGAATACTGTAAGCAAGTTTTTGGGTTGTGGGCGAAGCTCACCTTAGTGCCTGTAAATACAGAACGATGGCTTGTTGGGCCGTGCGAAGCCCAAGTTGCTTCAACGCTATGGAAAAGTCTCCTTGACTTTCCTGTTCGAAGGGACTAAAGTAAATGATGTGACGTGATGTGATTCTTTTTTTTGGAAAGATGGCTTAACTGAAAGCTGCAACAGCGTATGGACAAGCGATATTACAGACTACGCGATCTCATAGCCTCGGAGAACCGCTTTCTCTGTGGGGTGGAACTCGTAACGACGCGGGGTACGCTCAGCACGGCCATGGCCCAACGGACCCGCTCCTTTTCCTCCGAGTTGCTTTCCTATCCCCATGTCGATTGGGTGTCTATCACGGACAATGCCGGCGGCAACCCCATGTTGAGTCCCATGGCGCTCGGCAAGCCCCTGCTGTATGGCGGCAAAGAGGTCGTCATCCATTTGTCCTGCAAAGACATGAACCGCAATGCGCTGGAGAGCGAAGCGTGGCAACTGGCCAGTGAAGGCTTTCACAACATTCTTTCGTTGAGCGGCGACTATCCGGTGACGGGCTACCATGGTCCGGGAAAACCAGTTTTTGACATCGATTCCGTCGCTTTATTGACGTTGCTCCAAGAGATGAATGACGGTCTTGGGGTGCCCCCTGCCCCGAAGACGAACGGGGAAGCCGTCCACCTTGAGCAGACGGACTTTTTCTCGGGGGCCGTGACCAGCAATTTCAAGCAGCATGAGAATGAGGTCGTTCCCCAGTATCTGAAGCTGGAAAAAAAAGTAGCTTGCGGCGCGAAATTCATCATTGCCCAAATCGGTTTTGATGCCCGCAAGAGTTCCGAAATGCGGGTTTATATGGACCAGAACGGCATGCGCGATACGCCGCTCATCGGGAATGTCTATCTGCTGAGCGCCCCTGTGGCACGCTTCTTCCACACGGGCCATATCCCAGGCGTGGTAGTCACGGAACGCCTGCGAGACCTTTGTGTACGCCAGGCCAGATCGCCGGATCACGGCAAGACGTTTTTTCTTGAGTTCGCCGCCAAACAAACGGCCATTACCCGTGGCCTGGGCTATCGTGGCGTCTACTTCGGCGGCGCAGGCTCGCTGGATGACATCGATAAGATCCTGGAGATTGAGCGTTCCTTTGGACCCGATGATTGGAAAACCCTTGCACGGGAAATAAATTTTTCGCCGGCCGGCACCTTCCACTATTACGCCGAGGATCCGTCCACAGGATTGGCGGACGGAAGTCGTCTGGAACCGGTCTATGCGGCCAGCCTGGAGAAGCGGGAGAAGACAGCGAACGTTACCCTGGGCTATCGAATGAACCGTGTGGTACACGAGTTGGCATTTAGCCCCGGAAAAGGAATGCACGGAGCGCTCAAACGACTCTACACCGGAAACAAGTCCAGTCAAGGCCCTGCTTTGCTTCAGAACGTGGAGCGTGTCGGGAAAGCCCTTCTCTTCCAGTGCAAGGATTGCGGTGACTGCTCCTTGCCGGACATTGCCTACCTCTGCCCCGAATCACAGTGCGCCAAGAATGCACGCAATGGCCCGTGCGGCGGTACGCGAAACGGCTTGTGCGAAGTCAATAATCGCGAATGCATTTGGGCGCGTGCCTATGACCGCTTGAAATGGGAAGGACGCGAACGCGATCTGCTGGGCCATGCTCCCGTGCTGCAGGATCAGGGGCTGCGCGGCACCTCCAGTTGGCGCAATACGTTTCTGGGTAAGGACCACCACAAACTCCCGGACATCAAAAAAAAGCCGGGTGAGGCCAAGGAGAATAAAAGGGCGATCAGGCCACGAGAAACCATGGAGAACAGCAAATGAAGCCCAATGCTTCGTTCACCGTCATTGGTGAACTTATGAACAACTCATTTGCCAGGGCACGGCGTGCCTTTCAAGCCGGGGATATGGCCAAGTACCAGGAACTGGCGAGGCTACAGACCGAGCTTGGTGCGAAATATCTGACCCTCAACATCGATTCGACGCAAAAGGTGATGGTCGATCTTGGGGAAATGCTGGCTATCTTGCCGGACCTGGTTCCGGCTATCCAGGAGGCCACCGATACGCCCATCAGCTTCGACAATCCCGAAATTAAATTCCAGGAAAAGGCACTGTCTCTCTACAAGCGCAACGAGAACAACAAGCCCATTCTCAACTCCATCGCGGCCTCCCGGGGAAACCTGGACGACATGATCGCGCTGGTTAAGGAGTACGACACCATGGTCTTTGTGTTGGCTTCCGAGCGCTTCGTGGAAAACGGACGGCCCATTGCCTGCAAGAACGGCCAGGAGATTCATGAGACGGCGCGGATCTTTGTGCAACGTTTGAAGGAAGAAGCAAATCGGAAAATTGAGGACATCATCATCGATCCGGGCTTGGCTCCGATTGCCGCAGACACCTACGGACTCGTGAACATGAGCCTGGATGCCATGCAGCTCATTCGGCAGGATCCCGATCTTGCGGGTGTCCACCTCTCGGTGGGCCTCACCAATTGCTCCTTCGGCGTTCCCAGAGAGATTCGGACGAAACTGGAGTACGCATTCCTGACGCTGGGCATGGAGGCGGGCATGGACTTCGTTCTTGGAAACCCGGAGAAGGCGCTGCAAACGCTGCCCTCGGATGACCCCTTCCTGACTGTGGTCAAAGCGGCGCTGGATGCGGGTCGTCCACGCAATGGCGAGTCGCCAATGGAGGCCGGTATGCGTCAGGCCGAAAAAATTATAGGGCTGTTTCCATCGTAGCATAGGCATCCCGCCTGTGTTTTCTGAACCCACGAATGGTATACCCATGGTAAAAATTGTGACTACTCATGACGCAACATTCGATTCGATAGCCCCTCTTTTGGAAAGCACGGGGCCGCAGGATATCGTGTGGATTCAGGTGGGGTGGCTGCTGGACGGTGTCAGTGACCGCCCCCTGCGCAATGCCCACCTTGTTTATGACAGCGAGAAGATTCGCTATGTGGGCGAGGTGCCTCCCCCACCTGAATTACTGGGCGATGGCCAGCAGACTCCGACCGCCATTCTACCGGACTACGGCGTGCTCCCTGGTCTCGTTGAAGCCCATGCGCATTTTTTTCTGGAAGGTGCCCCATTGGACTTGGCGCGTAGAAAGCACGCACTCACCCTGTCTCAAGAAGAGATTCTACGTCCCATGCCCCAACGTCTGGATAAGCTCTTGCGCCTGGGCATTATGGCCGTGCGCGATGCCGGGGACAACAAGGGCGTTGGCCTGCGCCTCCAATCGATGTATCGATCACAAAGTATAGCGAATCCTCCCATGCCCTATATCGATAGTCCGGGCGCGGGCTTTCACCACAAAGGGCGCTATGGCAGCTTTATGGGAACGCCCGTGGAGGATTACGGAACACCGAAGGACTGTGTCGCCGCCCATGTCGCCCAGGGAGTCTCCCGCATTAAGCTGATCGCCACCGGGATCATCAACTTCAAGAAGGGCGCTGTGACCAGCGCCCCGCAAATGCTGGAGGAGGAATTGCAGGCTTTTGTGGAAGCGGCCCGCTCATCCGGTGTGCCGACCTTCGCGCACGCCTCCGGGACCGATGGCATTGAGGGGGTGATTCAGGCGGGCGTGGATTCGGTGGAGCATGGATTTTTTATCACGACGGAACAGTTGATGCGGATGCGCGATCAAGGGCTGATCTGGGTGCCCACCTTTGCGCCCGTTCAAATCCAGATTGACCGGGCGGAGGCCATGGGGTGGAGCCAGCAAATCGTGGATCATCTTCAACGCATTATCGATGCGCATCAACAGCGCTTACGCGAAGCCTTCGACATGGGCGTAACCGTGATTGCCGGAAGCGACGCCGGATCCTGCGGCGTGCCCCATGGGCATGGTTTTCTGTGGGAGCTTGAGCTGATGGAGCAGGCAGGCATTTCGCCCCTGGCGGTCCTCAATGCCGCCACGGGAAGAAGCGCTGCCGCGTTGAATATCCCAGGAGCGGTGGGTCGCATTGCGGCCCACTATAAACCGCGAATGATTTTGACAACGCAT
>JAJRPE010000045.1 GCA_024280935.1 Candidatus Hydrogenedentota bacterium | reverse complement strand
TATGAAGGAGGAAGGTGTCTTCCGACTTCACGCCCGGTGCGGAGGGGTTCCAGGCGAAGGCGCTGCTCAGCGCCACGTCCTGTCCCAGGCATTCCCGTGCGGTGGCCGCCCAGTCGGTATCCATGCAGGGGAAGGCGGAGCCGGGCACGCCCTTGCACGTACGGCCCGCATAGCCCGTGCTGCCGCCCTGATGGTGATTGTGCCACTCGAATTCATCGAAGCCGAACTCCACATAGGCGTGCTGGCATGCGGTAAATACATCGCCCAAGGTTTGATTGGGGCGCGTGGCTTCCTGCATTCGGGCATCGACGGCGCAAATGCGTCGGTAGGCATCGGTGATATCGGATGGAATAGTAGCGACTTGCTTGAATCGGGTGAGGGACACGGACAGGCCATCGCGTATCATGCCGACTACGACCATCACATATTTGTGAACGTGATTCTCGTGGGGGGAAGCGGGGAGCGTGGGGAGGGGGTGCCGGTATCGGGTGATGCGTTCGTCGGCGGCGACGAGGCTCACGGGGACTTGGCAACCGCGACGTTGGCCTTCATAGACCAGGCGCGCGCTGATTTCGTATTCCGCCATTCCCGGTGTGATACTGCGCAGCGTGCTTTCCACCGCTTCAGCGGCCAACGTGCCCAATTGCCTATAGGCATCACATTCCTGTGGGAGCAGAACGCTGCGGAGCGGGGCGAGGTCGGTATCTACATTCTCGCCCAACGAGCCGTCGTCTGAGACAAGAACGCCGTCAAAATTGGCTCGGCACCAGGAGGCGGGGCTTTCCTCGCACCATAAAAAGGGCGCGGCGTGGAAGGGAGGGCTGGGCAGTTCTTCGTCCATGACCCGTGTCGCTTCTATAGAATTGCCCGCGTAATGGACGGTACCATCATCTTGGGCGAAGATACCACAGGCACCTAGATCAGCCTGGGTGGAGACATAGTTGCGCGCACCGCCCGTGAGCATAGCGAAATTATCGATGCGATTGAGGAGAATGCCGTTCCATCCGTTGTTCTTGAGCAGGGCTTGAAGCAGGGTCAGCCGAGATTGAAGCGTTGGCGTGAATGACATGAGAATCGTTAATCCTTTTATGGAGGTCAGCTGCCCGGCTTTGGCCAAAAGCAATGATTTGCCGCACGGGGAGGACCATTGTATAATCAGGAGGTCATGAGATTCGACTCTGACACACGGGTGGGTGGAGAGGGCGCGAGCAACCAATGGGAGCAGGGTGAAAACATGGAATGTGGAGCGTGCAAAATTCGGAGTTCCGTGGGCTTTTGTCACGAATGTGACATGCTCCTGTGCGAAGTGTGCAGCCATAGCTGTGAACGTTGTGGGACGACCGTGTGCAAGAGCCATATACAGCGCTCTAAGAGTGGCCGTCGTATTTGCGTGAGTTGCGTGGTACACCACTACGACAAACGTGCAAAAAAGTCCTTGGAGCGACGGGAAATGCGTGCGGAAGCCGTCGCGGCGGGCGGGCGGGGCCGCCACCGGTCAGAACACAGAAAGTCGGCGGAGGAAACGACCGCGTCTCCGAAGGAGAGTCTTAGCTTCGATGCGCTCAACCAGGAGGGGGATTTCAGAACTTCGACCGCACCAATGGACGAAGCGGTAGCCTTTTCTCCCGTCGTGGATGATGACGCACTCAATCAGCGGGTATTGACGGGGAGCGCCAATGCCCGAACACCCGCATGGGTCAGTGGGTTGATAATGTCCATTGTGGCGTGGGCGCTGTTTTTTGGGGCGCTTTCTGGAACGCGGCTGGGTTTGCAGCAAGTCATCTTTAACGTGCTTTCGCTGATTGTTGGCCTTGGCGCTATGGTGTGGAGCGGCCCTGCTTCCTTTGGGAAAGGCGATAAGGAGCTTCGGGTCCGAAGCCGCATCGCCTTTTCCATCGGGTTGGGTGTCGTGCTGATTTCCGGGTTGGTGTTCTATGTGCGGCTGACGGCATAATCGTGAATTAATCCGTCGGCCCGCCGATAATTGCTGGCGTATACTCAGTCGAAGAGGATGACTTCCACCTGCTTGCTTTTTTCGCCGCCGGGGTGAAAGAGGATGATGTCTTTGTGTTTCTCGCCCCGCAATGCAACGCTCCGGGCTTGGCCGAAGCTGGGCACGTTGATGATGTGGGTGGGCTTGGATTCTATGAGGCGCTTTTCCTCGCCGAAATGAATGGCCAGCGAATCCACTGTGCGGCTGAAGGCGATGTCGAGGCGCTTGTCGCCATTAAAATCACCCATGGTGTAGGCGACCTGCTCCCGGCCCTCGGGCGCGTCCATTGTCAGGGAGGTGTGAAAGCTGGGCGTGTCGGCGTAGCCACCGTCTTCGAAGCGGTAGACATCCAGGTTTACCGCCACCTTGCCGCGCATGAAGAAGTTTACGAGGTTTTTCAGGCCAAAGGGGATGTTGATGACCATCACATCCTTGTTCTCGTCTCCGTCCACATCGAGAATGAGAGGACTCACCAGCGCGCCCTTTGCGATGAAGGTGGCGCTTGGTTTCTTCGGGTATTTGTACGGTGCATCCGCGAGGTAGATGTGGGTCTGGGCTTCCAGCTTGGCCGTGCC
>JAJRPE010000044.1 GCA_024280935.1 Candidatus Hydrogenedentota bacterium | reverse complement strand
GAGTGCAGTCCAGCTACCCACTCCTGACAGTACTCCAAAACGAATTTTGCTCAATGATTATGCGCCCCTGAGAGGCATATAAGCTCATCTAAAACTCGGATTTATGCAACCAGAGGGTATACTCCGATGGAGCGCAGTGAGGCGCGCGGCCTCGAAAAGAAAAGGAGACGCCCGTGACCCCATTGTATACCCGGACATGGAAACCGAGCGCACCCGCATGTGCCCACCTGCTCATTGTTCATGGCTATGGGGAGCACAGTGGCCGTTATGAGCATTTGGCCGACGCACTGACCACACTGGGTGTTCAGGTCCATGCCTACGACCTGCGGTGCCACGGGAAAAGCCCGGGAAAGCGTGGCTATATCACGCGTTTCGAGACGCTGGTGGATGACTTGGCGAATCAGCTTGAAGCGGTCCGGGCTGAGGCGGGGGACATGCCCTTGTTCCTCTTTGCCCACAGCATGGGAGGACTCGTCGCTTGCAACCTTTTGTCGCGTGGCGATGCGGGGATTGCCGGGGCCATCCTATCGAGTCCCCTGCTGGCCGTGCCGGAAAACGTGTCGCCCTGGTTGCTTCGCCTCGCGGGCGTACTGGGGACGTTGCTTCCGTGGCTACCGGTTGACCGTTTGGACAGCTCGGCCCTATCGCGTGATGAGGCTGAGGTCGCGGCCTACGACGGGGATCCGTTGGTCTATCACGGCCCCATACATGCCCGGACGGGGGCCCAACTCACCGCCGCCATCGCCCAGGTGACCCAGACGTTTTCTTCGATTACCGTGCCCCTCTTGGTTGTTCAAGGCACGGCGGATCGCCTCGCACCCCCCGCAGGAGGTCGACGACTCTATGAGGAGGCGGGGAGTACCGACAAGTCCTGCCTGTTTCAGGAAGGCGGCTATCACGAATTGCTCAACGACGTGGACCGGGATGTGGTCCTGACGACGATTACCGATTGGCTACGCGCCCGTTTTTGAAGGGACTGCCCTCACATCTCAGGGACGGACTCGTGCCCCGACATCGACCATTGGGCTGGATACGGATTGGCAAACTGTGGATCGTGGGCAGGGAGATGACTGTTGATGCGCGTGCCTGGGTGTCCAGGTGGGTTTTGGGAAGGATTCGTCTTGTTTGCCTCCGCCGGGACATGCCCCCGCGTTGTGGAGGCCCGCACATACCCGGAAGTTGCGACATGGGCCAGGAAAGTTTCGTCGCTTCTGCGGCGTGGTCGGCGGGGGTACGTCCCTCGATGCCTTGGGCGCAATGGATGGCAGTCTCTGAAATTCAGCGATCTGCGGGTGTCGAATTCCGTAGTCCCAGTCCCAGCAGCACACCGGCAACAAGGGCAATGAGAAGGAGATCGGTGAAGAGGCTGCCACCCCACGCGGACCCGCCTGGTGCGCAGGAAACGCCTTCCTCTTTGCCACCGTCCGTTGCGTCGGTCGGCAGGAAGACGGTGAAGATTGCGGGACCCGAGGCGGCCGCTTGAATTGAGCTACTGGTCGAGATGATGCCGGTGGCAAACCCGGTGGACCATTCGGAACCAGGAAGTACCATGTTCAGGTTGTCCGCGCCATCATCGGATAGACCCAGCGGGTAGGAGGCAAAGGTGGTGCCGGATTCCAATCCGTTTAGTCCGCTAAGGTTCACACTGGCGGGTGTAGCCGTGAAAAGGGCATTGCTGATAGGGAAAAAGGTCTGGCCATCGTCGTCGCTGACGAGTACCGCAACCGTGAAATACGGCGCGTCGGGCACCTTGCCTTCCGGGTCGTCGGGCAGGGGGCCGGTGTAGTCGGGTCCAAGAAGCGCTGCTGCGGAATCAGCCACCTGAACTAAGAGAATGCCCTGCTCTCCACAGGCCAACAGGTGCCTGGGGACAGAGGCTTCCAGGATCTGCGTTTCATTTGTCGGGTTGGCGATGCGCACGAGAACGACATCGGTACCTGCCTCTTTACAGGAGCCGAACCAAGATACCATCTGAACATTGGCACGCCCATTCAGGTCGTCGGTCTGACCCATCCAGCGGTCTCCTTCGCCCGACAGGTTGCCAAAGAGGCCATCAATAAGGCCGTCGTTGTCGCTGTCTTCGGCCGTGCGTACGGTGAGGTTTAAGGAATCCGTGATTGTTGCACCGGTTTCCAAGACGTGAGCTGTTGCGCTCAGGATGTAGTCGCCGGTGCTCAGCACGAAACGAACGGGGAAATCATTGGCCGCATCGAGGGAGCTATCCGAGGCCGCGCCAATAGTATAGGTTACTTCTAACGTCCCATTTGCGCAGGCGACCTCACTGGTCGAGGTGCCAAAGGAGCCTTGGGACAGCAGGTCAACATCTTGCGCTGCGAGGCCCTCTGGAATGACGATATTACCGGTGGGGGCGGTGATAAGGAAGGTCTGCAAGGGGCATGTTGGCTGCGCACCGTTGCATCCCGTGCCCTGGATAAGTACGCTGCGGGTTGTTATCGCCTGGTTTCCGCTGCTGTCCTCTGCCGTGTAGGTGATGGTGTAATTCCCGGCAAGATCCAGATTCAGTACGGTGTTCACATCTGAAGAGAGGTCGGGATCGGGGTCACAATCGTCCGTGGCCGCGAAGCCGGGATCGACATAGGCGGTGCCACAATCGATAATCACGGTCGCCGGACCCGAGAGTGTGATCAGGGGTGGGGTGATGTCGGCTACATGAACGGTGCGGATGATCGACGCCGTGCGACCTGTACTGTCGGAGGCCACATAGATGATCTCATAGGTGCCCGGGGTGTTTGTATCGACCGCTTCATCCGTGCGATAGTCTACAACGCCTTCGCAGGCATCAATGGCGGTGACACCCGGATCGACGAAGGCCGCGCCACACGCCACGCTCATGATGGAATCCCCAAGCAAGGTTAGCTCTGGCGCGCTATCGGTGACTGTAACGGCGCGCGTTGCCTCGGCGGAGTTCCCGAAGGAGTCTGTTGCGCGGTATGTTATGACGTATTGTCCGGGAAGCGTCATGTTTACCGTGCCGGTTGCGGTGACGTTGACTTCGCCAGCACAGACATCGATTGCCGTGGCCCCTGGATCCTGGAAGGTCTCGCCACATTCAAGGCTCGTCGCACTTCCCCCGTTGAGCGTGATGATTGGGCCGTTGGTGTCTTGGATAACAACGGTTCGGCTGGCGAGCGCGACATTGCCTGCCTCGTCCTGAACGAGGTAACTCAGGGCATAGATTGCCGGTGTGTTGGGGTTGACGGTGCCACTTGCGATGATATTGCCCGTCACATCGCCGTCGACGTCATCCAGCGCGGTTGCGCCGGGATCGGTAAATGGCTGGGAACATTCGCTGCGGACCAGATCGCCACCAAGCAAGGTGAGCACCGGCGGCGTCGTGTCTGGCTCACCTTCACCTTCACCCTCGCCTTCGCCTTCGCCTTCGCCCTCGCCCTCGCCCTCGCCCTCGCCCTCGCCCTCGCCCTCGCCCTCGCCCTCGCCCTCGCCCTCGCCGCCCGTGGCGAAGGGCAGGGTGTCGGGAATCACGCTTACTTCCGTGGTGAACTTGAAGGGCGCGAGGTCCAAAGCGGCCAAGGGTGATCCTGCCGGGTAGGATTCGCCATTGGGAAACTCCATTTCGATAAAGAAGGCCGTCCACCCTGCGGCGGGTTCAGGCAGACTTCCGATGTAAATGCCGCCGCCCTGTGTTATGAGTTCGGTGCTCGTGTAGGTGGCCTGAATGAAGTTGCGCTCTGTGGAATTGGTTGATTGCCACAGAAGTACGCGGGTGGGCTCGGTGACGGTCTGAACGATAAGCGTGCCGTCCTGGGTCTTTTCCCACGAGAATTCGGGCCGCGGCGTATTAAACAAATAGGAACCGTAGTAGGCGGTGAAGTCCACAAAGGCGTCGTCACTCAGTCCGTGGCCTACGTTGGGCACATAGCGGAGGTACTTTTGTCCAACCAAGTCGTCAAAGTAGAACTGAGAGGAGTCTGGCAGGAAGAATTCGTCCCCGGCCGCATTGATGATGAACTTGGGCATGGTGTAGCGGTTGCGGTAGGAGTAGGGGCCTACAATATCCAGCAGATCCTGGAAGTCCGGGGTCTCAAACCACGCGAAGGTACCCATGTCGACGTAATCCTGCACGGCATCGGCATAGCGACCATAGGCCGCGAAATGGTGTTGGAAGCTGGGCACAATGTTGAGCAGGTCGATGACGTGGGGTGCGATGGCCTTAATGCGGGGATCCGCTGCGGCTACGGTCCATGTGGTCCAGCCGCGCTTGGATTCTCCTGCGGCCATGAATCCCTGAATACTCGTAAATTCCGACTGTATGGTATCCATGGCGCGCATGACGGCTTTGGTCATGGGCAGCCGGGGTAGCCAAAGGGGATCCTTGGTGATTCGATATTTTTCCCAGGCATAGGCGATGAGTTCGTCTTCCTCGCGGCCTCCATCAATATAGCGGGGGTCGGTTTCGTCGGAAAAGATGATTTCCTGGTTGGGTATCATGCGAACTTCGGCCACGATGGAAAGGGTGCTTGCGGCCAATGCACCCAACTCGCTTCGGATGGCGGCGGGCGCGGGATCATCGTTGTTCCTGCCTCCGATCCAGATCAAAGCGTCGTCGTGCAGATGCTCATCGGGAACGGCCACCATGAGCCAGTGCTGCCATAGGGGACGGTCCACCTCGCTTGCGTCGCGCCAGGTCTGGGAGTTCATGGTGTAGACGTAGGAAGTGTAGCCGTCTTCATCGGTCTGGCTCAGTAAGTCGTAGGAATAATTCGGGTCCGCTTCGGCCACGTAGTCATCCAGCGCGGTGGGATTCACGATCTCTTCCCGAATGTTGCCGTTTTCAAAGGGAAGAATGTCTGGGATTACGCTGACTTGCGTCGTTAACTGGAAAGGAAAGGTCAGGCCGCTTTCAAATTCCAATTCGACAAAGAAAGCGCTCCAGCCTCGGACAGGTTCTGGCACGCTGCCGATATATACGCCGCCGCCTTGATCCGTTAACACCGAGCTGGTCCACACATTGCCAATTGTTTCCTGGCGAAAATCCCGGGCCTCCGGGTTGGTGGCTTGCCAGAGGTATACTGCCGAGGGTGTGGTGATCGTTTCCACGCGAATCGTGCCATCTGGCTGGATGTCCCAGGTGAATTCGGGACGGCTTACATCGTTCAGATACGATTCGAAATACGTCGCCAGATCTTGGAACGTATCGGGACTGTTCATGCCGTGGTCGGTATTTGGAATGAAGCGAATGTGTTTCTCGCCCTGTAGATCATCGAAATAGAACTGCGAGGAGTCCGGCAGGAAGAACTGATCGCCGGTGGAGTTCATGATGAACTTAGGCATAGTCAGGCGATCCAGATAGCTGTAGGGATCGGCAATCGCCTGGATTAACTGTGTCTCGGGGGCGTGTATGCGCTCCAGAAGTCCTTTGTCCGCGTAGTCCTGAATGGACAGGGACCAATCACCGTAGGCATCATAGTGATGTTGCATGCTGGGCACAAAATTAAGCACATCAATGACGATGGGTGCGATGGCTTCTACGCGGGGGTCCACGGCGGCGGTGGTCCACGTGGTCCAGCCTCGTTTTGAGCCGCCAGATACAAAGTAGCCCGTTATGTTGTGCTCTGTTTCCACCAGGTCCATGGCGCGAACCACCGACTTTGTCATGGGGAGGCGGGCGATCCATGTGGCATCCCCGGTACTGAGGAATTTGTCCCAGGTATAAGCGATGAGTTCGTCTTCGGTCCGGCCATTATCGACGTAGCGGTAGTCCGTCTCGTCGAGAAAGCGGATGCGCTCATTGGGGACCATTTTAATCTCGGCAATCACGGCCTGGCTCGCCACCGCCATCGCTCCGAATTCTACACTTACAGCTGCCGGGGCGGTGCCGCCATTGCTGCCTCCGCTGATAAACATCATGGCTTTGTCATGGGTTCGGACATCCGGCACCGCAACCTTTACCCAATGTTGCCATACGGGACGGTCCACCTCTGATGCGGTACGCCACGTTTGAGAGTTCATGGTGTAGATGTAGGACGTGTAGCCTATGCCGGGTGTTGAGTGGAGCAACTCGTAGCTGTAGGTGGCATCGGGTGCGTTGACGTAGTCGTCCAAAGGTGTCGCCGAGGTGACTGAGGCAAACAGCACGAAGAGGAACGATGCCAGAATAGCGTGTCTGGAATCCAGACGGAATTGCGGAATACCCATGATATACATCCTGTTTTTGTGACTACTGAACGATAGGTAGATGCTCTCCCCTGCCATATAGTATACCCCGATCACGGAAAATGGTTCCCGTGATGGAAGCTACTTCAGACGGTGTACAAAGAAAAAGCAGCCTTCATGTGAGCATGGAGGCTGCTGAAACGTCGGCTGAATTCATATACTTAGTTTTCTGGTGCCTCTTCAGAAGGGGCTTCCGGGGCGGATTCTTCCGTTGGATCCGCCACTGTGGCTTCCTCAGCGGCAACTTCCTCGACTGATCCCACCGTGGTTTCAGCGGATGCGTCTTTGACGGGCACAACTTTTTCTGGCTCCGTAACTTCGACCGGTGCCTCTGCCGTATCTTCGGAATCCGCAGACTCCGTGGAGTCACCGCTCGTTGCCTCGGAAGGTTCTTCCTCTACCGATTTCTCTTCCTCAGGAAAGAGTTCCGGGCTACTCGCCTTTAATTTGGCCAGAGCCGCTTGGGATTTGCGTGCCACAGAGGATTCAGGAAAGATCTCGACCTGTTGTTGATAGCGCTTGACGGCTTCGGCAAGGTTGCCCAGTTCTTCCTGGATACGCCCAATATTGTAGGGTTGGCGACGGCCCGTGAAGGTGTCGTCCCAGGTTTCGAAGACTTTCGTGTAGCCTTTGAGGGCTTCTTCCAGTTTACCCGCGTTTTCGTCGAGAAAGGCCAGGCCATCGGCGGCCATGGGGGCATACTCGGAGTCGCCATGCCCCGTGAGGACTTTCTCGAAGGCTTCCCGCGCTTTGTCGTAGGTCTTGGCTTCAATCGCGGTCTCGCCCAGTTGATAGAGGGCCTCAACACGCCAGCGGGTCGCCTGCGCTACGGTTTTTTCCAGCGCTGCGGCACGCAGGCCGGGATCTTCCGTTTCCAAGGCCGCAGCATACTGGGTATCGGCCTTGCGATCTTCGGCCATGTTCTTGAGGCTGAAGAGACCGCCAACGGCGACGCACAACAACAGAAAACCGGCACCGCCAGCGACCTTCGTTGGGTTCTGCTTGACATAAATCAGGGCCTCTTGCAATCCAGAAGGGGCTTCCGCCTCCTCGCCTCCAGCGTGCGTTCCCTGTTCTTTTAGATTTCGCTTGGCCATGAATTCTCTCTTTCCAAAAACTGATTAGACTCGAAGCTCCCCAAGGGGAGGATGGTGGGATAAAGGCCACTATTGTACCCGATGGCGCGTCGCGCTACAATCTTTCCATCGGGTTCGGTTCAGGAGCCGTCGGCTTCCGGGAGGTACAGGATGACGAGCCGGTTGCTTCGGCCAACGCCTTGGCGGTTGATGTTTACATCCATGCGCCGCCCCGTCTTAGCGAAGAGCAAGTTTACGCTATCGTCCACCTGCGTTGTCGATACGACTTTCCAGCCTTCCTCGGGCGCGCGCTTGATGAAAAACTGCGCCAGGTCGCGGAGGGAATCCTTGGTGTAGTACACCATGCGTGCGACTTGGGTCGCCTTGGAATCGAATACGAAGGTCTGCTCCGTGTCTTCCCGGAGTCCGCTGGGCAGGGGCACATCCTTGAAGCGCCGCGCCATCGCCGGGGTGAGGCCCGGCTCGGCCACAGGCGCTGTCGCCTCGCCTTTGTCGTTGAGCAATTCCACGGGCGGATCGTCCGAACGTTTGAAGGGGGTTGTTTCACAACCCGCCAGGGAGAGAATCGTGATGCCCGCGATAAAGATGCTGAATTTCATCATTTTTGGTGTTTTCCTTAAAACGTAGAGTTCTTTGACCTGAATAGTTCCTTTTGGACCTGTTATCGACAATAATATATGAGTTCGCGATGTCGTTTTTGGCCTGAAAGGCCTCAACAGGTTAGCCCAGGGCAACGCCCTGGGAAAGGGAACTACAAAACCAAAGCCCTGAAAGGGCGCAATAGAAGCATATCACGGCCACTGTGTCGCCCTTTCAGGGCTGTTAATTATTTCTACATTCTGACCCAGGGCGTTGCCCTGGGCTAACCTGTTGGGCCCCTTCGGGGCGGTCGCTCATGCGACGTGGCTGTAACGACTATACGCGGATTCACCCACTGCACCGAGGTTCCACTTCTTCCGGGCAACGTCCCAGACGAAGCGTAGTTCCCCAATCGGAGAAACCCGCTACAAACGACAAGAAGAATCTCAGGCGGGGGATGAGAAATACCCTATATCTTGGTTGTGGCTCAGCCACTAGTCACCGGGGTGGAGACTGTCGGGGCCTTTTCCCACGTGTTTTTCGTAGTGTCCCTTGCCATTTCGCACGTATTTGGTGAAGCCCAGGCGCTCAAGATTCTTGTCGCTGGAGGCTTGTTTCTGGAGGCGTTCGTTGCTTGAACCGGCAATGTGGGGCGCTTGAAAGACGCGAACCACTTCTTCCCCGGTCTCCGGGTGTTCGGTGAGGGCGGCCTCGCCCATGCTTTGGACATGGTCAAACACTTCGCCTTCGGTGCCATCGTCGTGTATGACTTGATAGGTGTATACGGGCATTTCCACACTCCACAAGGCGGCATCCCATGCCGCGTCGGGTTGCTATGGTTAATTGTCGTCTCTACCCTTATTATACGGGAAGGAAAACGGCCCGCAACAGTTTTTTTGAAAACTATTGCGGGCCGGGATTTAGGGGGCACAGCGAATTCTTCAGCCTAGAGAATACCGCGTTCCTGAAGGCCCGCGATACCAGATCGAACTTCTTCGGCCGACTTGTGAAGGGATGCGCGGTCGGCGTCGGAGATTTCCAGTTCCAGAATCTTTTCTACGCCGTCCTTGCCGAGGACGCAGGGAACACCCATGTAAATGTCGTCGAGGCCATATTGGCCGGTCAGCAGGGCCGCGCAGGGGAGCAGTTGCTTTTCATCGCGAATAATGCTTTGAGTCATGCGAACGGCGCTGCCAGCGGGGGCGTAGTAGGCACTGCCGGTTTTCAGCAAGGCGACGATCTCGCCGCCACCCTTGCGCGTCCGCTCAACGATGGCATCGATGCGATCCTGGGGCAGGAGCTTCGTGATGGGGATGCCGGAAACGGTGGTGTAATGGGGCAGGGGCACCATGTCGTCGCCGTGGGAACCCAAGACCATGGTGTCCACGTTCTTCATGCTGACGCCCAGTTCCATGGCGACGAAGGAGCGCATGCGGGAGCTGTCGAGGCAACCGGCCATGCCAATGACCCGCTCCGCCGGGAAACCGAGCTTCTTATAGGCCAGGTAGACCATGACGTCCAAGGGATTGGTAACAATAATGACCGTGGAATCGGGGGCGTGCCGCTTAATGTTTTCGCAGATACCAGAGATGATCTTGCCGTTCTTCTCCAGAAGGTCCAGCCGGGTCATGCCCGGTTTGCGCGGCAGGCCGGCTGTAACAATGACGACATCGGAACCGGCGATATCGGCATAATCGTTGGTGCCCGTACACTGGCTGCTGTAGCCGCGGATGGGACCGGCTTCCGTCAGGTCAAGGGCTTTGCCCTGGGGGAGGCCTTCCAGGATGTCGGTCAGGACGACATCGCCCAGTTCAAGTTCAAGGCAATACTGGGCGACGGTCGCGCCCACGTTGCCTGCGCCAATGGATGCAATTTTGAATTTCTTTCCGACCGACATGGCGATTCTCCTTCGCGTTGGTCACTTCGGGTGGTGAGGGATGGTCTGTGCAGCACGTACCTCGGGCAGGAGGAATACCCGCTTCCGGTTTCGGCGGCGGGCCCCAACGTGCATGAACAGCGGATCGCCTGACGCAGCGCCAGCGCGACCCGTAGGCGGGCATTGTACTACAACTTGGCCGGAGATTGCATGGATTATGCGGGTGCATTCTGGGGGATGGCCAGGAGCGTATGGGTCTGATGAGTCGTAGGCGTCCACGACCTATGCCATCTTGTCCCTTAAAAAATAACCGTCGGGTGCCACGGGTAGCCCCGTAGGGCTTGCCCGTGCAGCAACCTCGGAAACGAGGGGGGCTTGCCTAGTCTTGTTATCAGGAACATCCTCGCACGGGCAAGGGCTATCGCCCCTTACCGTGGCACCCGTAACGGTGTTTTTGGGAGAGCGGCACCCTCAAAAGACGAAGTAAATAAACTCCGTCTGCCGAAAAACCCCGCCCAGGAATAGCACCCAGAAGAGTCCCATATAGGCCACCCACCGAATCGCCACGTGTCGGGCGCGAAACCAGGGTTGCAAAGGGCCTCGTGACTGGGCGTATTGGATGCATTCCATGAAAACAACGGCCCCGGCCACGAAGAGCAGCTCAGTGAGGGGCAGGCCGAGATAGTGCTGGGAACCCAGCCAGTAGGAGGCCGACAGGACGGTGTCCCAGTCGGAACCCAGGCGACGGAGAATCTGGAGGGCATGGGCCAGGTTGTCGGCGCGGAAAAAGATCCAGGCAACATTGGTGAGTGCAAAAGTGAGCAGGAGCTTCAGCGCGCCGGGTACGGGCCATCGGCGGGGCCAAAAGCGCCCCAGGAAGCGTTCGCCAAGGAGATAGGAGCCGTGAAGGAGTCCCCAGATGAGGAATCTCCAGTTGGCCCCGTGCCAGAGGCCGCTTACGGCGAAAACCACGAGAATATTCAGCGCCCAGCGTTGTGTGGTTGCACGGTTTCCGCCGAGGGGGATGTAGACGTAGTCGCGGAACCAGGTGGACAGGGTGATGTGCCAGCGTTGCCAGAATTCACCGATAGAACGGGCGGCATAGGGGCGGTTGAAGTTCGGAGACAGGCGGATTCCCAGGATCCGTGCCGCGCCAATCGCAATGTCGCTGTAGCCGGAAAAGTCACAGTAGATTTGGTAGGCGAAACATACTGTGGCCAGCGTGAGCGCCGCACCGTTTTGGCTGTCGGGATCCCGGTATACGAACTCCACGACTTCGGCGAGGCGGTCCGCGATGACCATCTTCTTGAAAAGGCCCCAACCCATGAGGCGTAGTCCGTCGCAAACGCCTTCATAGGAAAAGGCGTGCTCCAGCCGCAACTGGGGCAGGAGCTTGCGTGCCCGTTCGATAGGACCGGCCACGAGTTGGGGAAAGAAACACACATAAAGGGCGAAGCGGCCGAGGTGCCGTTCTGGCTTTATTTCGCCGCGATAAACGTCAATCGTGTAGGCGAGGGTTTGAAAGGTATAAAAGGAAATCCCCAGGGGCAATAGGAATTCCGAGTAGGGGAGTTCGATGGACCAGCCGAGTCCTTCCGTCGCCGCACCGAGGCTGTCCCGAAAAAAATTGTAGTACTTGAAAAAAAAGAGGAGTCCCAGATTGGCGGTGAGGCTCAGGCCCAGCCATCGGCGTTTTCGGACGGGGTCATTGCACCGGGCAATCCGTTGGGCGGCGTAGAAGTCCACGGCGGTGGAAATCCAAATGAGCACGACATAACCGGGTTTCCACGCCATGTAAAAGCCGTAGCTTGCCACGAGGAGGAGGAGCCACCGCCATTTCCGGGGCACGAGGTAATACAGCCCGACCACCACGGGAAAGAAAATACAGAAGGCCATGGAATTGAACAGCATAACGGGCTACGTTTCGTTGGCAGCGGCTTGCCGTCGCCGAAGGCTCACACGACACGACAGGATAAGATAGAGGAGACTCAACAGTAGCGCGGCACCTGTTATCAGGACACCCCGCGTCAGGTCTTCGGGCCAGAAGAAAAAACGGATGTTGTGTTGACCCGCAGGGACAACACAGCCCATGAAATCACCGTAGACCCGCAAGACCCGGGTTGGTACGCCGTCAATGTGTGCCCACCAGCCGGGGTGGTGATTTTCGGAAAGGACCAGAAGCTGGCTCCCCTGGGTGTCGGTCTTAACTTCGATGTGCCCCGGCGTATCCCGCTGGACCACTACGCTGCCCGGCGGATTATCGTCCAGCGAGACTGCTTTGAAGAGCAGCGCCGTTGTCTCCATGTCGATGTTTCCAAGGTCCGCCATGGGGTCCGTGGTGACGACGGCCTTGTTGACGAGGCGCAGCCGGGGCATGGGGTCGTCGAGCTCAATCCAGTCAATACCCGCCTCTTTGGCGCTGTGCAGTTTCACCGAAGTACCAAAGCGGGATTCGCGCCATTGAACACCCGCGAGTTGCATGGGACCGGGTTGGGCGTAGTCCAGATACGTTTCCGGGAAGAGGTTGAGGTAGCCGGTGACGTTGCGGTAGCCGTGGAGGGCCACTTGGTTCATGGTGTAGGGAACGATGTTCGGCTCGATGCGATGGGTATTGTCGCCTGGGGGTAAGGGGATGGCCGCCATCACTTTGGGCAGGGTCTGGCTGGTTTTGTGACGAAGACTGTACAGCCCTGTGTCAGCGATCAGGAGCAGGGCGAGAAGCACAAGTGCCCAGGCACGGCCCCGCGCTGCCGCCAATACCAGCCCTGACGCGATGCAGACCAGCGCGGTCCCCAGAGCAACAGCGGCATTGCGCATGACATGGTGATTGAAGGTGGTCAAGGCATCGCCCTCATTCAGCGCACGATAGCCGACTACGCAGGCGAGAACGCCCAGGCTTAGTGCCGGAATGAGCACAATCGGTGCCAGGCGTTTCCAGGAGAGGACCGTTTGATTCAAGACGATACGAAGCAGCAGTGAAAAGGAGAGTGCCCCGACGATAGCGAGTGCCACATGGAGCACCGCCACGTAACGGGCCGGGGCGCGGAAAAAATTAACCACGGGAATCCGCGTCAGCACCTGGTAAATGAAGCCATACTTGCCCAACACGGCGAGGATGCCGAAGAGGGCCAGGGCTAGGGCTGCGATAGCCAGCACACGCCGCTGTTTCATCGAAAACAACTGCATGACCAACAGGAGGAGCAGGGGTAGCATGGCCGCACCCAGATAGAGGGCATCCCAGGGTTCGTCGCCGCTGAGGGGGGCATAGACCCGTTTGTGAAAGAGGTAGGGACTGATGAGTTGCAGCAAATTCCACGGGTGCAGGGAAATGCCCAGTTGGTAGTCCAGTCCGGGGTCTTGGCGCAGGGACGTCTGGTAGGCCGCCAGCGTGGGCAGGAGTTGGGCGGCCCCAATCGCCAGGGCCAGCACCTTGGTGACACCCAGATGGAGCAGCGGCACGATACGCCGCGTCATCCCGAGAAGCAGCAGGGCGTAGAACATTTCCACCAGCCATGAAAAATAGAGCACCTGGGGGTTTCCGATGTAGATCTGGGAGGCGGAAAGGAGAATGCACGCGCCGATGGCCCACGTTCGTCGATAGGGGCTGTCCGTGCGCATGACAATGTCGATAACGAGGAGCGCCCAGGGCAGGTGGGCCATGACCGCAATGAAGCTGATGTGGACGTAGTGGTTCATGCTGCATCCGATGAGGGTCATCAGCAGTGCGCCGAGAAGACTGGCCGACCAGGGGAGCTTCCAACGCCGAAGGAAGACGCAGGTCCCCAGCCACATAATCGGATAGCTGACAAGGACTTCCCCCATGAAGGCCTGGCTCAGGGGGAAGATGCGGTAGAGGAGGAAGTGCAGGGGATGAAGAAATCCGCCGTGGCCCTCGCCGTGAATGTAAAAGCCGTTGGCGAGATGGGGCATCCAGAGGAAGTTGTAGCCTTCGCGCAGGCATTTCGCATAAAAATCGCGGATGGGCAAATAGAGTGCGGCAAGATCGTCTTCGACGTAGAGCCGACCTTGGATCAAGGGCCAGGCAAAGGCAAGAAAGAGGCCAAGGGAACCGAGGAGGAGCACGGTGCAGAGCAGCCACTCCAGCCACCTGTTAACCGGAGGAGATTCGGGTGAGTCTACCGGCACCGGTGCTTCGCAGGGCGGGATGGGATGGTCTTCTGGCGCATCACTCATTACTGGAAGTATTCATCCCGCCTTCTTTTCCTCACACAACTCGATGATTTCGCGGGCATCGTCGGCAAACTCCGTGAGATAGGCAGAGGGTTCCGTTGCCAGGAACTGGTTGGCATATTCGATACCTTCGTCCCATCGCTTCTGGTGAAAACTCAGCCAGCCCATGATGTGCAGAGAGGGGAGGTAGTCGGGGTCCAGCGCTCGCGCTTTTTCCAAGTGGATTCGGGCCTCGTCGTAGTCCTTGTTGGTGATGT
>JAJRPE010000043.1 GCA_024280935.1 Candidatus Hydrogenedentota bacterium | reverse complement strand
CCACTTCTTTGGAAGGCAAGGTTACGCTGGACGATGGCCTTGGGCTGTCGGGCCGCGTTGTGATGGAGGATGATGGCTTGACAGGCGACTTTGAGGTGTCACCCTGGCCACGGGAGACCATTGCGGCGCTCTTGCCCGAATCCTATGCCTCAATGATGGCGATATTTCCTCCCCTGGAATCACTTGGAGTTTCTGGCACGATACGTCAACAGCCAGAGCAGCTTGACGTTGTCGCCGACCTTCTGGCCAATTTTAGCGGCGCGGCACCTTTGTCCATCCCGGTGACGGCGACGTTGCTCTCGGGGGTGGATGGCGACAAGATTTCGGTAACGACCGAAATTACACTCGGGAAATCCACCGTCGCATCCACCGTGGACGGTACCCTTGGCGGCACATTGAAGGTGGCCAACACCCTCGCCGCACTCTCCATTAATCACTGGACGAAGGCGTTGCTGGGCGAGGCGCTCCTGCCTGGGCTTGGCGGGAAATTTTCGGGCGATGTCGCCGTGACATTCGCGCAGGATGCTCCCTTGGACATTGATGTGGACCTTCAAAGCGAAGGGCTGCGCTATGATGACATAGCCCTGCCAGAACCGGCCCCGACGAAGATCGCGGGCAAGCTGCGTTACGACCTGGAATCGGGGAAGGTTCACGGCAAGACGTTGACCCTTGTGCATGACGAAGTGATTGATTTAACGTTCCGCGACTGGAGCGTGGCCGCAGGGGCCTTCAGCGCCGCCTTGGAAAGTACGCTTGACCTCGATGCCGTGGGCAGCGTGTTTCAGGTCCCCGAACTCTACGGAGTCGCCGCGCTCACCGGCAATCTCGCCATTGATGGAGATCGTGTGCGCTTCGACGGTTTTTCCGCCGAGTCGGAGGATCTGGGCTATGGCGAGGGTGACTGGACTGTGCCTTACGGCGCAACCCTTGCCCTGGATGGCAGCCTGGCCTATGACCTTGCGGCGAAGGTGCTGTCGTTCACACCGCTCAATGCCCGTCTGGGGGAGGGCACCCGTCTGGCCGTGCCTGTCTTGGAGTTTCAATTGCCCGATGATGCCACACCCTTCCAGATGACCATGATGCCATTCTCGCTGGAGAGCGATTTGGAAATTCTGAAACGCATGAGCTACCTCGATGAGGTGGAGGGTGGACGGGTTACGCTGTCAAGCCAGTCCCTCTCCTGGAATGGCGATAGTTTTGGGGGACGCACTACGTGGGATGTCGCGGTGGATCTATTGGCCCTGGCCGACGACATGGCCGTGTTGAAGAACCTCGTCACCACGGGAAAATATAATCCCGGCGGCGACGAGCGTGGCGGTGGGCCTGTAACGGCCGATGGCATGGACATTTATGGCGTGTCCTTTGGCGCTGTGAACGCCGAATTGAAATTGGATGCCAACGTATTGGCTTGCGAAGACCTGAAGACCACCTTCCTCGCGGGAAACCTGGCGCTGGATGCTACCGTGGACTACCGTGACCCGGCCTGGGCTACGTCGGCCGATCTTCGTGTTGAGGGCGTCGATCTGGCGGAGTTTACGAAGACCTTTGAGTCGCCTGACGTGGTGCTTACGGGAATCGTCAGCGGAGTCGCTTCCGTGGCCCTTTCTACGGAAAACCTGACGATGCTGGATGTTGATTTGGTCGCTACGGAAAACCTGACGTTGAATCGAAGCATGGTGCGCCAGATTCTGATGTCTCAGTATGTGAGTGATGCGGTGGGTAGTAAGTCGGTCCAGAAAGTCATTGAAAAGGTGATCGGCAAGGCCAAACAACGTCCCTTTGATAAGGCAATTCTGGATTTGCGCCTGGAGGACGGCATGATTGTTGGCTTCGCCCGCCTGGAGAGTAAGGCGCTGGATGTTACCGTGGATATCAACGCCGATCCAGCGGCGTTGCTCCAGGCCATTCGCGAAACGCACGGGAATGGCCCCGTGAAGCTCGCAATGCTTCCTGGGTCCGTTATAGAATGATTGAATAAGGACGCGCCCCGGGCGTCTACTGAGAGAACTGAAAGGAATCACCATGACAAAACGGATGGTTGGGCTTAACGCCCTTATAATTGCACTGTTGGTTGGTTGTGTCATTCGGACGGAGCACAAGATTGACGCCCACATCACGTTGGATATTCGACACGTCCAGGAGCAGGCCGAGGATGTGCTCGATTTTATCGAGGGAAAAACCGATACGTTGCCTGGATTTGAAGAAGACGCGTCGACCTCCTGGCTCTATCGCAGCTTGGAGCTTCTCGATCCCTTTGAGGAGGTGCATGCCGCTGAGTTGAAGACCGACTCCGCCAAAGTGAAACAGATTGCGACGGAACTGCGGAAGAACAACGCGGCGGTTGCGAAGCTGATGGCGTCGGGATGTCTGGGGGAGAGTAATCGGGGCTATGTGGAATTGCAGGAATGCGATGCCCTCAAGGATGCCGATGCCAAGAACGCGGCCCAGAAACTCCTCGCCAGCGAAAACAAAGCCCGTAAGGCCCTCTACAACGAAATCGCCCGCCTCAACAAAGACGATGGCCTCAGCGTGACTGCCGTAGAGAATATCTACGCGGTCCAACGCCTCAAACGCGGAAAGTCCGGCCAGCGCTACCAACTCCCCAAAGCAGGCAAGCTGTTTGACGAAATCAAGGCATCTGCGTTGGGCAAAAAGCTCGGGTCCGCCTGCAAGGCCGGGGTCTGGGTGGTCATCCCCTAATCCTTCACCAACGATAGAATACGAAACGCCCGCGTTCAAGAGATCGCGGGCGTTTTTTTGATTTGCAGGTGCCTGCGGCGGGCAGGAGTGCGGACTTTCTTGTCCGCAATAAAGGCAGCAGTCAGTGCTCTTCCATGCCTGGAGTGCATTGGCTGACGCAACGTGTGCGTTGTGCCGGGTAGGAAAACCCGCCCGCCTATTCGCCCGTGTAGCGGAGGCCCCATTGTTGCCGTAGCGTGTCCATGATTCCCATGATCTCCAGTGTCTTTGCGTGGGGCATGGTGGGGCATTCGGTAAGGCCTTCGTCGAGGCAGCGCATGACCTCGCGAATCTCGTACTCGAAGCCCAGGCTTTCCAAGGGGATTTCGACTGTTTTCTCGTTGCCTTCCCGGGGTGTGAGTGTGGCCTTGTGGGGTTGCCAGAATCGGTCGTGAATTTTAATCACGCCGTCTTCGCCGTAGATGTACGCGTCCCAATCCGTCTTGCTGCGGATAGCACTCGACAGGGTGGCTACGCCGCTGTCGTAACCGAGCACAAAGGCGGCCTGTTCGTCCACACCCCGCTCCCCGATGCGGGCCTGCCCCTGGATGCTCTTCGGGGCTTCTCCAAAGGCGATGGAGGCCAGCGTAATCGAATAGATGCCTACATCCATCAGGCTGCCGCCGCCGAGATCCAGATCCCACAACCAGTCTCGCTTCTTGTAATCCATCCAGTAGCCGAAGTCCGCGCGGACCATGCGCACGGGGCCGATGGCACCCTCAGCAATCCAGTCCTCGACCTGCTTGATCACCGGGAAAAAGCGCGTCCACATACCTTCCATAAGGAAGAGGCCCGTTTCTTTCGCCACATCAAATACCGCCTGGGAGTCCGCCACATTGAGGGTGAAAGGCTTTTCGCTGAGAACCGCCTTCCCCGCTCGAAGGCAGGCGATGCTGCTTTCCTTGTGAAGCGCGTGGGGGGTGGAGACGTACACGATATCGACATCGGGATCATTTACGAGCGCATCGTAGGTGGCGTGGCGCGTCGGCACCTCGAACGTGTCGCCAAAGGTGTCCGCGCTGCCCTGGCTCCGGGAACCCACCGCCTGAAGGACCGCGTTGTCACATACCTTCAGGCAGGTCGCGAACTGCGTCGCAATATTGCCCGTGCCAATAATTCCCCAACGATAGGTCTTTGCCATGTCACGCTCCTGAAAGGTTGTCCAATTGTCGAAACGGCATGGTAACGAAAGGGGCCGGGTCTTTGCACGCGGGGACTGCATCGCCT
>JAJRPE010000042.1 GCA_024280935.1 Candidatus Hydrogenedentota bacterium | reverse complement strand
GGCCACGATATTCTGGGCGCAAGGACTCAGCTCGCCTCCGGGACACACCCTCCCCTGGTCCCACTGGAGCCGACCTCATGGCCCCGACGAACGGGTGCAGACCATCACGCACAATCTGCTGAAACGCGCTATTGGCGGAGAATAGGAGGACTGCCTTCGCGCTGTCGTCGGCTGTGGGTAGGGGAGGATTACCTGACGCCTGTGTTTTTCCTGGCGATTAGAAGAGGGCCGTTGAAGCGCGAGGCTGCCCCGCCCACCACCGCGCGTCTTCGCGACCTGAGGCGTAACAGATGGCAGTCCCCAGGGCAAACGCATCTAAATCCGTAATAATCCACCGGCTCTGCCGTTCCTGCGTCAAGTGTTGGCTTGGCAGTGTGCGTTATTTTAGTCCCGAAGGGACGACATATCGTAGCCCAAGTGTGAGCGAAGCGAACCTTGGGATAATTGATCAGAATAGATGCCCAACCCCGCAGGGGTGACATAGAAACGTTGGGAATGGACTCTGATTTTTTGTGCCACCCCTTCGGGGTTCAAACCTTTTTCCGACCAATTTACCCAGGGTTCCGCTCGTGCCTCGCTTCACCGCTGGGCTACGATATGCCGTCCCTACGGGACTATAACCGCTTTCAACATTTGACGAATCGCCCCCTTTCCGGGCCTTTCTCATAGCTCCCAGCCCCGCCGGGCTTACGGGGAATTTAGATACATCGGCCCTGTGGCAGTCCCAGGGCTGCACGACACCGGTCTCTTCACCTATACTACCCCCGCACCTATTTCTTGGAACCACAACAGGGCATGAACGAATGAATCACGAACGCGACAACCAAGATACCGACGAAGAAAAGAGAATTGAGCCGTCGCTGAAAGACGCTCTGATGCCTGAGAGGCCCGAAGCGCAAGAACGCCGTGAAACACCGCTGCCACGGGATACCTACGGGGAGAATCCCTCGCTGCAGGATGCTCTTCTTCCCAAGGACCACAAGGCCAGTCCACCACCAGAATCCGCCCCGGCACCGAAATCAACGCCCGCCCCAACACCGGAGCCTGCCACGCCGAAGACAGCGCCACCCACAGATCGGGGAATGCACGTAATCCAAGCCATCGTAGCGCTGGCCATTGTTGCGGGGTTTGTCACGGTCTTTTTCGTGGGCCGTGCAAGCAACAACCCCGCACCCACGCCAAAGAATGCGCCCCATCCTGTCGAAACAGGCACAACAGCGCCCAACACGCCCCAGCAAGCCACGGAAGTAGCTACGGCGGTTGAGATAGATTCCACCATCGATTGGGGCGACCCCGGCCCCATGCCCTTCGCCCTCATCCAAGCGGAGCGCCGCATTATCGATGTCCACGAACACATCGAGTCGCTGGAGCAGGTTCCCCTCTACCTGGCGGCCATGGATCAACTGGGCATCCAGAAAATGTGCCTCATGGGAAGTTCCAAGTTTACGCTCACCCTCAATGAACGTCTTGGATTTGTTGGCTACGACGAAAACAATGAAGAACTCATGAAGATCATAGCAGCCTATCCCGACCGTTTTGAGGCGTGGCCCACCATCAATCCAAAGGACACGGATAAGCTGGAAAAAATTCAGGATCTTGTTTCCCGGGGTGCCACCGGGGTCAAGCTATATCTGGGCCATGGCTACGTCACCAAGAAACACACCTACATGTTCCACACCGTGGCCATGGACGACCCCACCATGCTGCCATTTTACGCATGGTGCGAGGAAAATCGGATTCCCCTGGCATTTCACGTAAATCCCTACAAGGACAAGATAGGCTTCGCCCAGGAATTCATCGCGGTCCTGACCCAGTTCCCTGATCTGAAAGTCATCGCGCCCCACTTCATTCTGTCTTCGGTCCAAAGCTACCGACTGGAAGAACTGCTGGATACCTTCCCAAATCTTTACTCCGATGTGAGCTTCGGCGATTATTTCATGAAAGAGCGGCTGACCTACATCTCCAAGTTCCCGAAAAAGTTTCGGCGCATCTTCAACCGGTACCCCAATCGATTCATGTTCGCATCGGACCTGGTCATGATCAAAGGCCGTCCCGAAAACTGGGCGACCACCCAATTGCAAGCCTACCTGGACATGCTGAGCAAGGAGACCTACACCACCACCGCCATTCCCGGCAAGGAACTCAAGGGACTCGCCCTGTCCGACGAACTGGTGTCACGAATTCTCTTCCGAAACTATCTGGAGTTTCGCGCCCAGCAGCCTCGGAGGACAAAGAGTACCCGCAATATCAATTGGGAACGGATGAACGTCAAGCCGGTTGACCGCAAGCCGGGCCAGGCCTTTCCGCCAAAACCGAAGAAACGATAGGGACCGTTCTTGTAAGGGATCACCGGAAATCAGGAGGGCGGCTACGAACCTCAGTCGTGCCGCGCGATCCCCAAAAGGCGAGTATCAACGAGTCCTGACGGGTTCGTGCGTAGGCGTAGAGCAAGAGTCACTTCAGGACTCGAAAAACGCGGTAGCACCGCTCGCGTAAGGTGCTTTGGAAGTGTCACTGTGCCGTTGCTCCAAACGCACGAACCCTCGTGCCTCGGGATCGCGCGGCACGTCCGACAGGATTAATAGCGTGTGCAACGTCAATTTTGCGCGTGCCGTGCGCCAGGACGCGGCTGTTTGGCTCAGCGCTCACCGCCTCAAAATGGCCCGCCTGTCATCGCACGCACTTGCGTCATTATTATGTTTGCGTAGTGCCGGATATACCATTGAACCCACGCCGACGCGTCGGGCCAAAAGTAGCCCACGACCACTGCGGCGATAAACAGGAAGAGCACAAAACGAATAAGGCGTGCAAAAGTACTGCGCCGCCGATGCGCACCAGGCCTCAGCATCCCAAACAGGCGTTTTGCGAAGGTCTGTATCGTCCAGACCAAATCGCTTTCCGCAGGCAAACCGCGACTTCGCTTCGCCAGCCCGTCGGAAGCGCATTTCAAACAGAATTCCGTATTCCCGACTTCAAGAATGCCGCCTTCGCGCAGAATACGGGAGCGCAGGACACCCGCACGCTTTCCATTCACACAGAGCCTGCCACCGCGAATTTTTCGAACACGATAGCCATCGGAAACCGCCGTCAACCGGGCGTGGTATTGCTCAATATCCTCATCCAGCCGAATATTTATTTCGCAGGCCAAATCCATGCCCACGATCACGGGTGCCCGGCTGATGGGAAATTCCGTGCCGTCTTCGGGGCCGTTAATGACTTCCAGCATGTCCGGGGCGCTCAT
>JAJRPE010000041.1 GCA_024280935.1 Candidatus Hydrogenedentota bacterium | reverse complement strand
TCCGCATCCTCCACGCTGTCGAGGATGCGTAGGCCAGGCACCGATTGCAGGGCTTCTCCATGGGTTGCCAGGCGGGTCCGTGCGTCCACGCTCAGGTCCATCGCCACCCGGGGCGTGAGAAGGTCATCGGGCACGGTGTCGGCGGTGGCTGGCGCGGCCCATGTTTCAGTGTCGATGGTCAGAGTCTTTCCCCCGGTGCCGAGGATCAGGGTATTCTTTTGAATCGACAGCGCAGCAATAGGAGCCGTCGGAATGCTCTCCGGCACGTCACCGCGCACATGCTCCTCGAAAGGCGGGACGATGATTGGCAGGCGATCAGCCGGATGCTCCACCGTTGAGCGGGGATCGTCGCCATCAATCAGCGGCGGCGTAACGTTCCACAGCGGGAAAGGAAGATCCGCGAGGTTTTCTCCCTGGGCAGCGCCAAGAGACAGCAGGAGCAGAACAATGGAGATGAGCTGTGGAGAGCGACGATACATCGGGGCGATTCCTCAGAGGATGTGGACCAATAGCAGTTATTTATCAAAGAACCGGCTAGCTATGGCCTGGTTCCGAATTTCTGTTTTCAAGGCAGGGCACACAGAGCGGTGATTCTGGAACAATCTCCAGGCGCGCTGCCGCAATAGGTTCTTTGCATAAGACGCAGAGGCCGAATTTTTCGTCTTCGATTCGCTTCAGGGCCGTTTTCAGCTGGGTTTGTTGCAATTCAAGCCGCCGCCGCGATTCAAGGGTCATCTGTTGCTGCTGCATGGCATCTTGCCGCGTCAGGCGACCAATGGACGGATCGGGCGAAACCGGCTGTGACATCTCTTCCAACTGGGAGAATTGCGTCTCGATTTCCTGCTGGCGTTGCAGCAGTTGGGCCTTGTAATGTTCAAGCTCTTCGGGAGGCAGCATAGGACCCTCTACAGGGGGTTCGACAAAAAAGGAAACCTGCCCCTGATTATAACGAAGAGCAGCTACGTGTGCCACCCGATCGTGTACGCGCGTTCGGGTGCCTTGCGCGAAAGAGTGCTTAACCAATAATTTCTGCAACACGGTGGCATTTCCTGGCTTCGCACCGGAAAAAGCTTGCTGCCTCGCGCCCTGAACAGAAGGAGCATTGTCGTATTTCATCTGCCCCAGGAACAAAGGCTACTGCGACAGCACTTGGATGTCGATGGCTTCAAGGCTCAAGGCACTCGATGTCGCGCTACGGGATCGGGTGGCACACTGGAGCTTCTTTTTGCGACTTGGAGGTAGCCACATTACAAATCAAAAAAGAGTGAACCAAATCCCGCCTACTTGCTCCGACCGATCTGTCGCTTCGCTTTGCCGGTTTAAGCGCCTGTGGCCTTGCGAAGAGCGGCCACCTCATCGTCGCTGAGATACCGCCATTCCCCCGGATTGAGTTCACCCACCTGGAGGCCGCAGAAGACGATGCGCGACAGCGAGGCGACACGATGCCCGACCCCAATGCACATGCGCTTGACCTCGCGTTTTTTGCCTTCGTAGATCTCAAGACGGAGGCAGGTTTGCCCGGAACTGCGTTTTACGACCCGTACCTTGGCGGGGGCGGTCACCCCGTCTTCCAGCCATACGCCCCGGCGAAGTTGGGCAATGGACTCGTCATCCACGTGTCCCCAGACCCAGCCAAGGTATACCTTGGCAACCTTGTAGCGGGGGTGGATGAGTCGGTTTGCCAATTCGCCGTCATTGGTGAGGAGGAGCACGCCGCCCACATCCATGTCGAGGCGGCCAACGGGATAGACCCGGGCCTTCACCCCATCGAGACAGTCCATAACCGTCTCGCGGTCATGGGTGTCCTTGACAGTCGTGACCAGGCCTTCGGGTTTATTCAGGAGGATATAGACGTTTTCCTCCTTGCCCACGAGATTGCCATCAAAGAGAATGGTGTCGGTGTCAGGGTCCACTTTGCAGCCCAGTTCGGCTACCGTATCATTAACGGTAACACGTCCGGCTTCGATGAGCGCTTCCGCGCCCCGCCGTGAGGCGATGCCGCAGGCGGCCAGATATTTTTGAAGTCGTTCCACAGTTTCAGGTGCCTTAGGGATTTGTTCGGAATTAAAATAGTCAAGTTTTCAGACGCTCGGGGTATTGATGCAAGAAAGCGTTGTGCGAGATTATTCTCAATCCCTGCCTGGAGTATTCAGGGTTCGGCCTGAAAGGCCTTAACAGGTTAGCCCAGGGCAACGCCCTGGGAAGAAAGTACACCATAAAAAAAGCCCTGAAAGGGCGTAATAGCAGTTCATCACGACCACTGTGCTGCCCTTTCAGGGCTTGGTGTGTAATGGCATTCCACAACCCAGGGCGTTGCCCTGGGCTAACCTATTTTGCCCCTTCGGGGCGATATCGCGTCGAAAGTACACGGGCGAACTGGTCATACTTCAAACGAACTTGGCAAAGTAATTTCGATCAAATTCCTTAGTCCGCTGGAAGCACGATATAAATCAAGAAGTCTGTAAGCGTTCACCGCCTACTCCAAGTGCTGAGGGCAAGGAGGTTGGGAATTCCTGCCCGACATAACGCGCACGGCGGGCTTGAAAACGCACTTGGCATCTGTGGTGATACGTTGATTATTCAAGGCAGTGTATCGTGCTTTGTTGTTCGAATCCAAAGCGCCAACGCGTGCCGATGTCGGGCTTTATATCCGACGCGCCTTTTGTGTCGGGCTGGAAAGGACGGTCAGGAGCAGAAATCCCGGCGGTGGCCCGGCCACTAGCGCATTTCCTGGAGTTCTTCCAGGGTGGGGAGTTCCTTCAGGCTTCCCAAGCCGAATTGAAGCAGGAAGTCTTCGGTCGTCCGAAAGAGCTTGGGTCGGCCCGGAAGATCGGCAATGCCCGACACCTTGATGAAACGCCGTTCCTGGAGTTGCTCGAAGGCGTGGGATACGCTTACCCCGCGAATGGCCTCCACTTCCGCACGGGTCGCTGGCTGCTTATAGGCGATGATGGCCAGCGTTTCCAACACGGCCTTGGAAAGGCGCTTACTCTTCTTAATCTTATACAAGCGGCGGATGAAGGGGGCGCAGGCAGGTTTGGTGAGCAACTGATAGCCCCCGCCGATTTCTTTGAGAAAATAGGGAAGTTCGTCCCGGCCATTGATTTCTTCCTGAAGCTCCTCCAACAACATGGACACAATCTCGGGATCCATATCTTCGCTGATGGCTTCGGCCAAGCGGGCCGCGTTCATGGGGCGGTCACTGGCGAAGAGGAGACCATAAAGGGCATGGCGCGACTCCTCACGCCCCATGCTTTCCAGGGGTCCTTCGTCGTAGCCTTCGTCATCTTCGGCCGCGTCATCGGTTTCGTTGTCATCAGACGGCTCCGCCTGATCCATTTCTTCGACCACCGTCTCTTCCTCGGATGATGCCATGATTTTGTCGCTCAACAGGTTGGTGAAGTGTGTCGTGCCCAACACATTAAAAACAGCAGCGGGCACATGGTCCGCTGCCGAATAATTCTATCAGAAAATGGGGGCGCGTATTGGCTTCTTAGAGATTTGATCAAAATTACGTTGCCAAGTTCATTTGAAGTCTGATTAGTTCGCCCGTGTAGTTTCGACGCGCTATCCCCCCGAAGGGGCAAAACAGGTTAGCCCAGGGCAACGCCCTGGGTTGCGGAATGCCATTACACACCAAGCCCTGAAAGGGCGGCATAGTGGGCGTGATGAGCTGCTATTGCGCCCTTTCAGGACTTTCTTTGTGGTGTGCTTTCTTCCCAGGGCGTTGCCCTGGGCTTACCTGTTAAGGCCTTTCAGGCCGAATCCTGAATACTCCAAGCAGGGATTGAGAATAATCTCGCACAACACTTTCTTGCATCAATGCCCCGGACCCCTGAAAACTCGGCTATTTTAATTTGGTCAGAATCTTTAGTTCAAATCTCGCCCTTCAAACCTTAAATCTTCTGGCCCATGAGTTCGAGGTAGGGCTTCAACTCCTGGACCAAGTCCGCGAAGCGCTGGGGCTTCAGCGACTGGGGACCGTCCGAAAAGGCCTCTTCGGGTCGTGGGTGTACTTCGATCATGAGGCCATCGGCCCCGGCAGCCACGGCAGCTCGGGACATGGGCGCGACCAAGTCCCATTGGCCCGCAGCATGGCTGGGATCGACAACAACCGGGAGGTGGGTATACTTTTGTAGCACGGGCACCGCCTGGATATCGAGGGTATTCCGCGTTTCCGTCTCGAAGGTCCGAATGCCGCGCTCACACAACACCACGTTGGGATTGCCTTCCGACATGATGTACTCGGCCGACATGAGGAATTCCTGAATGGTGGACATCATGCCGCGCTTCAGGAAAACGGGCTTGTGCGATTTTCCCACCGCCTTGAGCAGGCCGAAGTTTTGCATGTTGCGGGCACCAATTTGAAACATGTCCGCATGTTCTTCCACCAGCGGAACCTGTTCCACCGTCATAACTTCTGTCACCACGGGCATGTCGAAGGCCTTGCCGGCCTCTTCCAACAGGATGAGTCCCTCCTCTTCCATGCCCTGAAAGCTGTAGGGCGAGGTGCGGGGCTTGTACGCGCCGCCACGAAGAATATTGGCACCCGCCTTTTTACAGATTTCTGCGGTTTCCAGAATTTGTTCGCGTGATTCGACGGAACAAGGGCCAGCGACGAGGCAAAAATTGCCTCCACCGATCTTGACCTTGCCGCAATTTACAATCGAACGCTCTTCTTTTACCTGTATTCCCGCGAGCTTGTAGGGTTTGAGAATCGGAACTACCTGTTCAACGTGGGGAAGGCTGGCCAGGGCGTTCAGCCGCTCCTTGCCCCGCTCGTCGCCCACCGCAGCGACCACGGTTCGTTCGACGCCTTCAATAATATGGGCGTTGTATCCCAAGCTCTCGACCTTCTTTACAACATGGTCGACATCTTTTTTCTCGCGAGAGGCCATTATGATAATCATGGCGTAAACCTTTTTATTGCTGGCGGCGTGATGGGGAGGGAGGCCCCGGGCCGCGCATACGGGTAGACAATTCCAATTCAGGGTGCGGCGCACACAGTTCCCCCGCCCACCATGATCGTATTACGGGGGTTATGGGGCATCTAACGGCGTGTATAGCGTTGGGCCTGCCCCATATTAAGGGAGTGCGCCAAGCCCCCTGAGTATACCGGCAGGGCACGCCAAAAAGCAATGGAATGCTTTTTTTGGCAGGACAAAATGCTAAGCGTTTACGCCATGTTTGTTGTTGGCGAAGCCAACGTCTTTATGTTCCCCTCCTTGGAGGAGGTAGGGGGGGGGGTGAGTGCGCAGGTCAGAATTGACCCACCCCCAGCCCCTCCGGGAAGGGGAGCCTTTTCTGTTCTGTGAACGCTTACGATAAATGATACGATAGGAGGAAGGATATTGCTTGTCAACGCCCGTGTCCTCTGCACTATAATGTGTTTGTTGTCGAAGTATAAAACAATCCAGGAAAAGGGGTATTCATGAATTCAACGATGAAGCTGGCCTATGGTGTCGTGCTGGGGGCCTTGGTCGTCATGCTGGCGGGCTGTCCGCCGGAACCCAAAGAGGCCATCGAATTCTCCAACGCGAGCCTCGACTTTGAGCGTAGCGAATTGCCAATTTTCCTGCAAGTCTGGAACAACAATCCCGAGGTGGCAAGTTTTACCCTCTTCGCGACTCCGTCGGATTCGTGGATCGTGTTGAACACCCGGACCCTTAGCAGTGCTGGCCCATCAGGGGCGAACGGCGACCTCGATAAGCAGACCGTGCAGGTGTCGGTCGACCGGACCCGGCTTACAGCGGGCGATCACGTGGGCGCAATTAGCTTTAGCGCGTCGGGCATTGTGACACGGGAAGTGGAAGTGCGCGTTACCCAGGACCAAGACGGGACCTTGAACGCCCTGAATGTAATTAACCCTGTGGTGACGTATTCGTCGCCCTACCTGATCGATTTTTCCTTTTCGTTGCGCGACGAAGGTGGCGATACGGTGGTTCGAGATCCGAGCGAACTCGTTATCGCGGCCCGTGAAGGCGCGGAGTCCGTCGCAAGCGAAACAGGGGTTCATATTCAGCGTGGCGCGGCCCGCCAGCTCAAGGTGGCTCTGGTTCTGGACTACACCCTGTCCATGCAATCGACCGAAGGGGCCATCGCGGCCATGGAAGAGGCCGCCAAGAATACGCTTTTGCCCGCCTTGAATGAAGATGCCCTGGTCAGCATTACGGAATTTCATCGGGAGGACATGGCGGCCATGGAGGTCGTCCCCTTCACCATTGACCACACATTTATTGCGAATGGAATCGATAGTATCCAGCCCGACATCGTCCAGGGATTTTCCGCAGCTTCGCGCATGCTCGACGCATTGCTGGATGCCGCGAACACCTTCGATGCGGCCACCACCGCCGACGAAGAGCGCTATATTATCGTATTTACGGACGGCAACGACACGTCCAGTTCAATCTCGACGAATGATGTCGTAAACCGAGCCCTCGACCGGGGTATCCGCATCTACGCCATTGATTTCGGCACCAATTCCGTCGCGACGGACTTGCAGGATATTACGACGCGAACCGATGGCACGCTTTTTAACGCCGCTTCCATCTCGTCCCTGGACGGGGCCTTTCAGCGGATAGTGCAGGACCTGGACGGCCAATACAATCTACGTTGGGCCTCGCTCAGCCGGGATTCGAATTCCTTTCTGCCTGGATTTACCCTGACCTTGGACGGTGACTCAGTGACCCATACCGCCACGGAGGAATTTGTGCCTACGCGCTATGCGGGGAACGGTGTGCTCGAAGGCCAACTGCGCTTCGTCACCTCCGAAAGCGAGACAGCGACCACGGTCTTCCTTCGGGCAGACTATGTGCCCCGATTCATCCGTCAGTTCAGCATTCACCTGACCAGCGATACAAATTTCGCCGTGAGCGCTGTGAACGGCGATAACGACGGCCTCTTCGCGGGCTGGAGCATGACCGAGACACCCGACACGGAGAACGGCGGTGTCACGCTGGAATTCGTGAGTCCAGATGATCCCATTCCCTTCGGCACCTTTGGCCCCATGCTTCGGGTGGACTTTGATACGCTGCTGGGTGAGAATGATCCGTTGTTCAGCACGGTCTTCGTGGACAACAGCATCTACGAAACCACAGGGGGCCAGTCCTTCGTGGTGACGGGCTATGACAACACGCCACCCAAGCAAAAAAAGGACTGACGCAAGCGAAGCGAGGAACGAGCGAAGACGGGTCTGTCCTTTTTCTTGCGGCCCTTGAACAATCAAAGAGAATTTCCCAGTGATAGAAGTCGAATGCCCACAATGTGAAGCCATTCTTGAAGTAGCCGACAGCTACGCGGGCCAGGTAATATCCTGCCCCGAGTGCGCAGCGAATGTCCCCGTGCCCGTCCCCGCCTCGGCCCAGGTCATCGAAGTTCACGCCGAGAAAATCGACGACGATGAGGATGCCGTGCTCTACGAAGGGGACCCCTTCTTCAATCCGAATGAGCAGCAGCCCATGGGCGGAGACAAGGTCTGGGGTCGAAATATTCACTTCGAACGGGCGGGGAGCGGTGGTTCAGGTTGTTGCGCGGGCGGCTGTCTGCTTATCGCCCTGCTGGTCTTCTTCACGATTTACGGTGTTATTTCGTTTTTTGCCGGATGACGTTTCGGACGCTTACGTTTCCAGAAACCATTTAGCGGCGGAAGAAAAAACTATTTCGGGGGGGGGGGGCTTTCCATGAAGACAACGGGTCCGTCGGCGCGGTATACTGGCGCAGTCGGTGCCAAAAATGCCGACGGAGGGGGAAACAATTTGCTGTACGCATCGGGGGGTTGCCGCTGATGGGATAGCGCGGGAGACAGAACAATGATGGATGGCATAGACCATGGTATTCTGACAATCCTGGGTGCGGCTATCTTCGCCGGCGTAATCGGCGCGGGTATCTTCCAGCGCATGCGGGTTCCGCTGGTCACGGGTTATATCATCGTGGGACTCATCATCGGAGAAAGCGGCTTCCGTTGGGCGGTGCAGGAGGACGTGGCCAAGCTCCAGATGTTTAACCTTTTCGCCTTGGCGCTCATCGGGTTTCTGGTGGGCAGCGAGCTCAAATGGGACATATTCAAGAGTCGCGGTAAACAGCTTGTGGCCATACTGCTTTTTGAAGGCGTGGGCGCGTTTTTGGTGGTGGGCGGCACCACGGCCCTGGTCGTTTACCTCGCGCTGGGTAATCTCCCTGGCGCTATTGCAGCGGGGTCAATTTTCGGCGCGATAGCATCGGCCACCGATCCAGCGTCGACCTTGGGGGTGCTGTGGGAATACCGGAGCCGCGGTGTCCTTACGACCACCCTCATTGCGGTGGTCGCGATGGACGACGCGCTGGCCATGGCGCTCTACGCCTTCGGCGCCAGCTTTGCGCAGATGCTCACCGGGCAAAGCGTCACGCTTGTCGCCGAGCTGCGCACCATAGGGACCGAGTTGGGGGGAGCCCTTCTTCTCGGTACTATGGCGGGTCTGCTGATGGTCGGCCTCCTTCGTCGTCTCAAACAGTTGGAACAAGCCCTGGCCGTTACCCTCGGTCTGATATTCATGATCATGGGGGTTTGCGTCGCCACCGGCATCGACGTGATTATCACCACGATGATGATGGGGGTTGCCTTGACCAACGTCGCACCCCGGCGAAGCCACGAACTCTTCACCCAGATCGCCTCCTTTTCCACACCCATCTACGTCCTCTTTTTCGTGCTTGCGGGGGCACGCATGTCCCTCGGAAACATGCCCGGTTGGATGTGGGTGCTGGTGGCAACCTTTGTTATATCCATGTGCGGGGGCAAGATTCTGGGTTCCTACCTGGGTGCCCGAATTACGGGAGCACCACCGGTTGTCCGAAAATACGCCGGTATGGGTCTACTCGTTCAGGGGGGTATCGCCGTAGGCCTTGCTATGATGGCTGCATCCCATTTGGGCAATGTGCCTTTGGGCGACGGGGTCATGCTGGGCGACCTCATCATTGTAACGGTTACCGCGACCACCTTCATCGTCCAGCTTGTCGCGCCCGCCCTTATTAAACTCGCCATTGTCCGCGCCGATGAAATTGGCCGCGACGTGACGGAAGAGGATGTCGTGGCATCGCTGCATGTGGACGATGTCATCGTTCGCGATCTCGCGGCCATTCAGGAAGGGGAACCACTTACCCGTGTCTTCGAGGAATTCGCCAACCAGGAGCATTTGCAATTGCCCATGGTGAACCGGGAAGGGGTGGTGACCGGCGTGATCAACCTCGATAAACTTCGAGATGTATTCGCGAGTCAGGATACATGGGAGTGGCTCGTGGCCCGCGATGTCGCCGTGCCATTGGACGATGTCATCGTCCCGGAGGATGCGCTTCCACCAATTCTCGAAAAGATGCGCGCCACAGGGACCGATGAACTCATTGTGGTCACTTCCCGCGAAAAGGGGCACCTGGAGGGCTTGCTCAACGGTCGCCGAACCCGCAAGCAGATTAACCACCTCCTTCTTGAACGACAGCACTCCAGCGACACGGCGGGGGCCGCGCCAGCAAGCGCCTCGTAGCGAGGCAGGCCACGGACAAAACAGCGAATTCAGGTTTGACATCTTGATCTCGCTGGAATTGGGCTTGGCATTTTTCTGATGTTAGCATGGTCGCCTTCAGGCCACAAAAAGGAGTCTGAGGGTGTCACCTACACGCGCAGCCGCTTCGCGGCTAAGCTTGTGGGTGCAGATTCGCAACAGGGAACTTGGTTCGTATTCTGGCACCTGATGCATGTGTTGTGTGTAAGCGTCCGGTGAAGTACATATTTCTTCGGACGGTCAATCCGTGCTATTAATCCACTGGTCGGGAAATAGCGCTTCGATTTTCTTGTTGGGGTGGGTGGGGATTCGGCGGAGGAAAAACCAAGGGACAGACTACGAATAAAGTAGAATTGTGCCATCGCGCTCGAGGCCGCAAGCGGGGTACTCAAGTCGTCACGCATTATGAGCGGCTCGTCCACCCTCGCCCAAGGCCTCGAACTCGACGTGATTGCGGCCGTCATTATCGGCGGCACGAGCTTCTCCGGCGGTGTCGGGACGGTGCGCGGCACGCTGATCGGGATTCTGTTTATCGGCGTCATTCAAAACGGAATGCCCCTGCTCAACCTCGACATTTACTTTCAGTACATCGTTCGCGGTGGGCTTATCCTCGCCGCCGTACTGGTCAACCGACTACAGGAGGCGCGAAAAGCACGAGACGCGCCCACGCCGAAAACGAGCGCGCCGCTGGTGATTGCGTATGCCCGCTATCGGCCACGCTCTGGAATTGGAAGTAGTCGGATGTGCAGCCGCAAAAGTCGCTGTCTGTGAGGGAGAGAAGAGCCGCTTCTTCTTCGGGGAGTCAAAATTATCGGGTGCCTCAAGGCCCTGTGCTAAAACGCCATCCAGCCAACCCCAGAGCCAAGACAAGAAGCCCAACGCCAATCGTGGTCAAACTCGATATCCTTGCGATCACAGCTGCAACAAGACGTGAATGGAGCGGTTCCTCGGAATCCAGCGCCAGCCGCACCATGCTGCCGAAGCGCCCGGATTCCTCGGCGTCATCGTCGAGACCGAGGCGACCCGCAAGGCGCCACACGTTCCCTGCAAAAAGGGTCTCCATATTACCCAGAGAGTAGGGTGTCACCTTGTGTAACCGAAAGCGGGAACTCCCCTCCCAATACGTGGCCGTCCCGGCATACATGCCGTCCTTTTTCATGAGGTCGGTCAACGCGGCGGTCGAAAGATCGAGATCATTCGATGCGTAGATATATCCCCGTGCGGAACGGGGCGAACTTTTACCGTCAACCACACGGTAATAGCGAAACACGTCGGCCACACCCCGAATAATCTTCAGTGCCTGACTGTCATAGGAGCGCGGCTTGGGCCGAGCTTGCGTCGACTCGGCAAAAAGCCCCCCCTTCTTGAGGCGTGATTCGACGAGTTCATAGAATTCCCGCCCATGGCACAACGCCGTGCCCAGGTAATAGGGCGCCGAAATATCGTTGATGATCAGGTCGAATTTTTCCTCGGTGGTCTTGAGATAGTGCTTTGCATCGTCCACAACAATTTCGTAGTTGTCGAACTCGTTGTAACGATTAAGCTCAGCCCAACATGCCTTGGCCGATTCAATGACCAGCGAATCAACCTCCACCAGGGTCGTCTTCGCCGCATAGGGATAAACCCGTGAGAGACTTTGCATGGAGCCGCCGCCCATAATCAGGATACGCAGCTTTTTGCCCTTATCGGCCTGGAGATATTGGGCGGGCAGGGCGGCAAGAAAGTACGTGAACTCGCTGAGACCAGCCTCCCGAGAGAATTTGCCATCCTCCCCGTAAAAGTAGCGAAAATACCGCACCCCGTTGATAAAGGAGATGCGGGCCTGAGGTCGTGACTGCGCCTCATCGTGAAAAGTATCCAGCACTTCAACCGAATGATAGAAGGAGTTTCCGGCAAAGATAACACGTGGGTTGTCATAATTGCGGGTACGATAGTAGTCCTCCGCCGCAAGACGCTGAAACGCGACCTGGTTCATCGCAAGAAAAATGATCGCGGCCACTCCCGTCAGCGCCACGCCGGACAAGCACCGACTGTCCTTGAAAAGGATCACCAGCATGACAAGCATCAGCAGAAAATAAAAGGGCCAGAGGAATTCGGGTGCCCAGCGCACGCACACAAACATAATCACGACACCCCCAATCGCGCCAACGAGATCCCAGGTATAGCCCGCGATCAGGGAAAGCCCTTCGGCCCCTTGAACAATCCTGGGCAGGAAGAGGGAGTAGAGGGAGGATGTGGCAAAAGCTGCCACCAATAGCAGCCCAATCAAGGCGGGCAGGCCATAGCCCGCAGCGATCAGATAGCCCGCGCAGACCTTTGCAAAAAGCAGTATCCCCATGTGCAGGAAAAACATCAGGACGGCACCGAAGCGCAAGAGCGGTTGCGGTAACCAGTGAGAAAAGGCATAGCCCACAGAAATCCCCGTGAAATAGGCCGTGCTTACCATAAGAATGGTCAATTCACTGGCCGCCAGCACGCTGGAAAACTCGCGCGTGATAAAAAATTGCAAGAGAAGAAGGTTGCATCCGGCGATGCCCAGGAGAAGTCGCGGCAGGGCACGTTCAACAAGGCCTTGGGGGGAGAAAGGCGCTTCATTCTGTACTATAGCTTTGGGAGGACGTAGCCCGATGAAACACGAAATTGCTCCGACGAGACAAACCACCACCATCGTGGCGAAACCGTAAACGTTTCCGAGCGCAGCAAAAATGAAAGCACCTATCGGCAGGAACAAGAAGATACGGCGGGGCGGCGCGGAGGCCGAAAGAAGCGCCAGGGCGAGCGAAAGCAGGGGCGCAACATAGAGGAAGTGTACACCCCATTTGACAAAGCCAAACATGCTCAAGAGGAGACCAAGAATAAACCCGTTATTCTCGTGAAGAAATAGAGAACGTGCCGATACACGGCCAGCCAACTCACGGAAAAAGGCCCCGGCAGGCTGGGCAGCAAGGACTGTCAGCGCGAAGTAGAGTGGAACAAGGAGCCAATAGGGTGCCAGGGTCCCCGCCACGAGCAGCATCAGGTAATACGCACCGAGCGAAAGAACCAGGGCACTCGCCAGCGATTTGGGCAGGGCTACCTTCATGTTGATAACGACACCCAGCATCCAGGCCAGCACGATAACGAAATAGCCCATATAGGTTGCCGTTACATAGACCTGCACGATGAAAAACAGGGCCGCCTGAAGTATCCCAAGGTGGAGTCCAACAGAAAAAAGTGGAAAAGCCGTTTGACCGTCGAGAAAAGGCGCGCCATCGGGGCGCGTGTGTTTTCGGGGTGGATACCATCGTTGGTACTGCAGGAGGGCCAACACGAGAAGAAGGCCAAGGGCGGGTGCCCACGTAAGGAGCCACTTCCCGGCAAAGACCGCGCAAAACAACGATAGGATAATACCCAGCAAAAAACCGTTGTTCTCGTGAAAAAAAAGGGTGCCGATCCAGCGGAAACGGTTTCGGGCATAGGGGAAAAAATAACCCGGCACAAGACCGGATACCGCGATGCACAATCCCAACGCGGGGAGCACGTACTTGTTGAAGGGGAAAAGGGTCGCGAGGCCCATGGCAACATAATAGGCGACAACCCCGCCCACAAGAATCCGTATGAACAGCCGCTCACCACGCAGATTCAGTCCAACGAGGAAACCAACAAGCCAGAAGAACATAGCCACGAAAAACGAAATGGAACGGCTGGTCAGGTGGACCTCCAGCAGGAAGAAATAACTGAACTGGAGTATCGCAAGAACGAACCCGACGAGAAAAGAGAAGAGCACGTCGGAGAAGGTACTGGATTCAGCCGATGCGGAGCCTGGAGAGGCCTCGGGCCTTGCTTCAGTCATAGATGAGATCCCCGACGTTGTTGGTGGTTATGATCGTTATACCCCGTGTCAGGGCCTTAATATTTTTCCGATTATGCACGCGAACCCGGTCTTTTCCCCGATGCTCAATGGCATCCCGCAACGCTTGTATACTCGGCTCGGCCATTTCCGTTCCACCCCCGAAAAAGTAGTAGGATCCGCGATATTCGAGGGCAAAATAGTGGTCGAATACATGAGAGAGCGTGGCAAGCATCTTGAGGCCATAGTTTGCATTCGCCCCGGAACTCAGCGCGGAAATAGAAAAGATGCCCCGAGGTGTCAATCGTTCTTTAGCAATAGAAAAAAACTCAGCCGTATAGGTCAGGGCCGTCTGCCGGGACCGGGCAGGCGGTATATCATGAAGTATGAGGTCGAACTTATCCTGATTGTTGGCCAGAAAGTGCTTGGCATCATCGGCGACGAAGGTCCAATTGTCCAGCTCGTTTATACGGTTGTACTGGGGGAAAAACTGACGGCTTGTGTTGAATACCTCGCGATCAAGATCGACAATGGTAATGGACGGCACTATATCGCCAATACGCCCCACCGTCGACATGGAACCGCAACCAACGAGGCAGACCGTGGGATCGCCCAGGAGGCGCGCCGGATATTCGGCCACAAAGTAACTGTAGGTAAAATGAGAGCCTCGGGCGAACTGCCGTTTGCCATTGAGCAATAACATGTGCTCGCCATCATCAAGTTTCACCACCTCGATCTTGTGATAGGGCGTATACCGCGAAAAAACCACCGCCTCCACCCCCTTGTCTGCGTAGCGCTGTGCATAAACCCAAGTAGAGCACTGCCTGTCCCAGGCGGCGTAGTTCCCCAAAAAGACCAGGCTGATCAGGAGCAGTATGGCCACGATGTATTTTCGTGTACCGCTCAAGAAGGCAATCCCGACAAAGACGAGGCAATACGCGCCAAGAAGGGCCGTATGTGAAATAGCGCCCAGAAAGGGCAACAGCAATAACCCCACCAGAGAACCCCCAACCTCCATCGAATAACATCGGCGGAGGCGGCCCTCCTCCTGAACAATAATCGCGGGCAAAAACACTGAATAGAGAGAAGTTGCGCCCAGCATAATCCAAAGGTAGGCGAGGACAAAAAAGCTCCACTCTCCCGAAGCATACGGAAGCCCTCGTTGCGCGGCCCACTCACCCACATCATGGGTTATCGCGTAGGCTGCGGGATGGGCAAAAAGAATCAGTGTCAACTGGGAGAGCAGAAAGACAGGAAACATGCCTCCTATCCACCGAGCGGAAAAGCGTCGGGCCAATGCGTAGCCAAGTGAAATTCCAGAGAAGTAGGAGAGGGAGAACAGGATCACCGCAATCTCATCCTGGCGTATGGCGATGACCATGTGCTGCACCAGAATAAAATGCAGGAGCATGAGGTTGATACCGGCGAGAATCAAGAGCCACTCATTCCTGCCGCGGGGTCGCGCTGTCGCCCACATCTGTGAGACCCGACCACCCATCTTAGCCTCTACCCCGCCCGCTGTATCCTTTATGACATTCAATTCGCCACTAATACCCCAGTTGGAAATTTGCATATCGATATTCCCGCGAGCCTTCAGGAAAACGTCTTTTCATTTCCCGGAAAAGTTCTTCTCGCTTAGGCTCATCCTCTGTCTTCTCGTAACAATGCTCCAATTGAACAAACACTTGGCGCATATTGGGCCATTCCGGGTAGTCATAGAGCAAGAGTTCGTAGTGACGGGCCGCCTCGACGTAGTCCCTTCGCTTTTGCGCATTGAGATTTCCCAGCGCGAAGCGAAGCGCAGGTGCCTCGGCTGATTCGGGATCTTCGTCAAGCTTTTCTTCGTATTCCTCAATTCTTCGGGCCAGCCTGTCTTCTGGCGACAAGCGATGTGGCCGCGTCCGAGTAGAAACGCCCAAAGAATCTGCCGAAGGTGACACCACCTTGGCTGCGGCGATCTCGTTTTCCTCCACATCATATATTTGGTAGGCCACGACAAAGAGGGAAAAGGCGAGAGCCCCAAAGACCAATAGGTTTCTTCGGGCAACCAATTCTGCCGGGACCGGGGCCGCCTGCCCTTGCGCATTGGCAGCGCTTCGCTCGTAATGTTTCAAAGCGCTCTCAAGGTGAGTTACAAGGGGTCCCCTGCACTTGCAGGCGTAGAGTCCTTCGAGCGTGCCGCGAGCCAACTCGATTTCAGCGGCACCAAGCCGCTCAAAACGCCGCAATCGAACTTTCAACACAATTTCTTCGACCAGACCCTGGCTTTGCCTTCTTGGTGCGCTACTCGCGGTCGGCGCACCCGCACGACGGGTCGCTTGCCAACGATCCACGGACTCATGGACTTTTTCCACGTGCCCCGGTTCGACCTGAAAACTTCCGCCGGGTATCCGCTTCGAGAGGATAAACCCGAACAGCAAACCAACCTCTTCCGTTGTCAACTCCAAACTCGAAGGCTGACTAGCATCCACAACGCGTTCGATCGCAGCTTTCAGTTTTTTCCTGGCCTGATATCTCGCATGTAGTGCTAACATACTGCTCCCGATTACACTGGCCCAAATCTTGAACGCCTGACTCCGAATCCGCGTGAACGGTTCAAGTAAATTCAGAGTCAGACGTCGAGATTCTTTGTGCCTGTCTGTTTGCTATTCCTCAACCCGTTATTGGTTTATTTCCCGCCAGGACACCCGCTCAAGCGCAATGATTGGATATGCGCCGATCATCCCTTCTGGGAGGTTTTCGAGCAATGAAGGCACTTGATAGACACTAGGTATCTCCGCGCCCATATCCAAGTTTTGACCGACTAGACTGCCAATCACCGTGGCTCCGCTGTTCAAGGATATTTCTTGCTGTGCATAAAATGCGCCCATAATCTGAAGCCCGCGCCCTGAGCTTCCATCTTCATCATCATCGCCGTCATCATCATCGCCATGGTCATCGTCGCCGTCGTCATCGTCGCCGTCGTCATCGTCGCCGTCGTCATCGTCGCCGTGGTCATCATCGTCGTCGTGGTCATCATCATCGCCGTCGCCTGCTATACCAACAGCAATATTATTTGCGGACATAATGCCCAAGATATTTCCCGGAAACGGAAGTGCTTCACACGCAACTTCAACGGTGTCGCTGTCATCATCGCCATGGTCGTCATCGCCATCGTCGTCTCCATGGTCGTCACCATCGTCGTCACCATGGTCATCATCGCCATCGTCGTCTCCATGGTCATCATCGCCATCGTCGTCTCCATGGTCATCATCGCCATCGTCGTCTCCATGGTCATC
>JAJRPE010000003.1 GCA_024280935.1 Candidatus Hydrogenedentota bacterium | reverse complement strand
GCGGCATCCGGTCAAAGCGCACGCAAAAATGAGCCAGATTCGGCGAAGAAGAATGAGAAGACCGCCGGGACCAAAGCCACCTTTCGCCGCATTGGCAAGGAGCAGAATTGCCCCCGAGAACGGAAGTGGTCCAAGCGATTCGGCTTTCTCATGGCGGTAGGGCTGCTCGGTCTGATGCTGCTGATGTTGAACCGCGCCGCCGAAGATCGTCCGGTGCTGGCGACGTTGCATGGCGGCGGTGACCCACATGGCCATCCCATGGACCGCGAAGCAGTCGCGCCGCAGGAGCCTTCGGAGAGTCGCGCTGCCGAGACGGAATCGGACGAGGACTGGGAAGAAACCCTATTGACCGCCATGGACTACACGCTGCCCATCGCTGGCGGGGTACTGGCGGCGTTTCGCGCATTGGCGGACGGGAATCCTTCCGAAGCCGCATCGGCGTTGTCCACGTTGGACGCGCAACCCCGGGAAAATCCCATGGCGCGGGCGCAGGCACTGTTGCAGTATGCCGAGGAGGCAGAGCGTCGAGGCGAAACGGAACTGGCACGACTCGCCGTCCGCAAGGCATTGCGTCGACAAAATAAAATGCCGTCGCCCTGGCAATCCTATCTGTCGTCGCTGCGGGAGTCCCTGTCAAATTCGGACGGCGCCCTGCCGCTCCTGAACAATCCGGTGTGGCTGGAACAGCGTCCGATTGCCTATGCCGCCGCTCCGGCGGTGACACTTGATGTGGACAAAGCGAACTATGTGTTGAACGTCCGCCGCGATGGGCAAATCATTCGGAGTTTTCCCGTCGGGCTGGGTCGATTCGATGGTACCCCCACCGGACAGTTCGTCATCGCAAACAAATTGAAATCTCCCGACTGGTACAACCGGGGCAATGTGGTGCCCGCCGGATCGCCAGACAATCCCCTGGGCGATTTTTGGCTGGGGTTGGGCGACGGGACCTCCGCCACCTCCTACGGCCTCCATCCCACGGCTGCCGCGCGAAGCATCGGCCAACCCAAGAGTCACGGTTGCGTGCGAATGCGCCCCCAGGATGCGGCGTGGCTGTTTCGCATCGCTCCCATCGGCACACCAGTGACCATTCGCTAGCGGCGTGCATAGGCCGTCGCTGCCGCCACACAAAGTTGTAGCCCGTACAGGGAATCGGTAGCATAACCCCATGAGCACCTTAATCGAGCGCATAGTCGACGCGGCACGCCGGGGTCATCAGTTCGCCCTGCACGACGTGTGGCGTATCGGCAAACCCGGCGAGGAAATCCCCCAGGGCTTCATCATCAAACAGATCCGCGTCATCATTCTGTTGGTGACCAAACTGCTGGACGGCACTCTCATGTTGCGCGCCTCGGCACTGACCTTTGCCTCCATTCTTTCGATCGTTCCACTATTGGCGGTGATCTTTTATATCATCACGACGTTTAATTTGGGTGAGGAAATATTCGGCACCGTTCAGGAAAAAATGGAAACTGTAATAGTTGAGACTTCGGAACATATCCCAGGATTGCGGACGAAGGAAGACGAGACGGCTTCGGACAACTTGGGAGAAGAACTAACTGACAGCCAAGAGGAAACGCCTAATGAAGTGAGTGTTGAAGAGTCTATCGAAGAAACTCTGGTTTCCGATGAATTAACCGAAGTAGAACCCAAAGCTGAAACCAGCGCTGATAGCGTTGAAAATATTTCTGACGATGCACCTAGTGAAAAAGACCTTGAACTCTTTAGAGATCTCATCAAATTTGGACTTCGAGGTGTGGGTAGTCAGAACGAAGATATGGAGGACCCAACTGAATGGTTGACGGATTTGGCTTATCAACTGGCCGGCCTCGCTAGAGAGGCGGCAACGAACAAAGCTGCATTTGGGTTGTCCATCATCTTGCTGGTGTTTACTACGGTTTTTGGACTCATGCAGAATATCGAAAAAACCTTCAACCACATATGGGGCGTCCGACGGACTCGTTCCCGATACCGCATGTTTAGCGACTACATTATGGTCACTCTTCTTCTACCTTTTGTCATGTCGGCTGTGCTTGGCGCTATTGCAGCTCTGCAAAGTGAAACCATACTGGAAGCCCTTGGCCCCTTGTCTTACGGCCTTCAATTCAGCCAATTCATCGTTGTTGTTTTGGTGCTCGCTAGTCTTTACTTCATCGTACCCAATACCAAGGTTCGTATTGAATACGCTATGCTTGGTGGGGTCGTCGCAGGAACCGCATGGGTCACCCTCACATGGGCCTATCTGTCCTTTAACATCGGCGTGGCAAAATATCAGGCCGTCCTCTCCGTCTTCGCCCAATTTCCTATGTTGCTTATGTACATCTATCTGAGTTGGGCCATCCTCTTGCTGGGCGCCGAAATTACTTACGCCTACCAAAACGAAAACACCTTCGCCATGGAACGCTTCGCCGACAAGGCCAGCTTCGCCTATCGCGAGGCACTGGGACTCCGTGCCATGCTCGACATCGGCGAACGCTTCATCCACGGGCGACCCGCGCTGGCGCCGGGCGAAGTGGCGGCGGACTGGAACG
>JAJRPE010000040.1 GCA_024280935.1 Candidatus Hydrogenedentota bacterium | reverse complement strand
GCGCAGTGTATGAATGCCAACAACCAACGCCGGAACGGCAGAGCCTGATGAATTCTCACCGGCAGAGCCGGGGGAGTAACTATGATTTAGGGCAACTCTCCCTGAATTCCGGTACGACACGGTGTTGTCCCTTCCATGACTGCTATACTGACCGCGTTCAGATACTGCCGCACCATAACGCGCCCGAGGAGTCCCCCATGACGTTACATTCTGTTTATACATACCTGCTCGTTCTTGTGTCCGTGTTTTCTTGCGTGTCATCCCCGCAGGCCCAGACCACGTTGCCGGGCGACGAACTCAAGAACATCGCCCTCGGCGTGCCCTACACCTACGTGCAGCAACCCACCTACAAACTCTGTACCGACCCCGATGATCGTGTCCAGCTGACCGATGGCATCGACACCGAGGGCTATTTCTGGGCGCAGAAAAGCACCGTGGGCTGGGCAAATCACCGGAACGTCATCATCACCTTGGATCTCGGCAGCGACACTGCCATTCGTGGGGTCTCCCTTCGCACGGCGGCGGGGACGGCTGGGGTGGCCTGGCCGAGCGGCATCCGTGTCTTTGTCGCCGGGGAAGATCAACAGTTTCGTGCGGTGGCCGACCTCCTCGCCCTGAGCGCCACGAACGGCATGCCCGCACCCCAACCCTACAGCGTCCACCGTTATTGGACCGATGCCCTGAAAACCCATGGGCGCTATGTCGCCTTTGTGGTCAGCAACCAGCCTTTCACCTTCATCGACGAACTCCAAGTCTACGCCGGTGACCCGGCCTGGCTCAGCGATGGAGTGGAAGGACATCCCATTGACGACATAGCCGACTACGTGAATAAGAGCCAAACCTGGGACGGTATCGCACGCCGTCTCCGACAAGACGGTGCCACGGTTCGCGAACGGGCGATGGCGGAACAGATTCCCGAGGCGGTCCGCACCGACGTTGTGGCTGCACTGGATGCCATCGCCGGGGAAATCAAAGTTGACTACGAGACGGATTACCGCGACTTCCGCGCGGTTCTGCCCCTCAACGAATTGCACAGTCGGATTTTCGCCTGCCAGGCAACCCTGTGGCGTGCCGAAGGCCGGAAGGATCTCAGCGTATGGCAAAACCCCTTGTGGGCGCCCTTGGATCACCTGGCGACACCGACCCGTGACGCGGAGCCCAAGATAAATGTCGCCATGATGGACAACGAGTACCGTGCGGCCTCGCTGAACGTAACGAACGCCCGCGACGAAGCCCGCACCCTCCGCCTCGATATCCTGGGCCTTCCTAGCGGCGACAACCCGGACTATATCACCGTTCATGAAGTCGTCTGGACCGATACTGCCTCCGGCGTTCCCGTGGCCAGTGCCCTCCCCGAAGCGGAACGCGACGACGATGGCGGATGGCGTATTCACGTGCCCGTGGGTATGACCCGACAGGTATGGCTCACCTTTCATCCCCAAGGCGTGGAAGCCGGTGAGCACGCAGGGCGTGTGGTGCTCACGGAGGGCAACTCGATCACCGAAGTGCCGCTGACCTTTCATCGGTATCCCTTCCGCTTCCCCGACAAGCCGACCTTGCACTTCGGGGGATGGGACTACACCGATGGCAATGGGCACTGTGGCATCAACCCCCAAAACCGCGAGTCCGTCATCGAACATTTGGTGGAGCACTACGTGGATACGCCCTGGGCGACAAGCGGAGTAATCCCCCGTGGCGCCCACGACAGCGAAGGCCACATGACGACTCCGCCCGATACCACCCGCTTCGATGAATGGATCGCACGGTGGCCCGATGCCGCGAACTATTGTATCTTCGCCGCCGTGAATGACCGCTTCCATTCATGGAACACGGACGCGCCGGAATTCAAGACTGCTGTCGGGGAATGGGCGCGATTCTGGGCGGAGCACGCCCGGTCACGGGGCATCGATCCCGAGCGTCTTTGCATCCTGCTCCTCGACGAACCCCACGAGGCCGCCCAAGACCAGATCATCATTGCCTGGGCCAAGGCCATTGAGGCGGCAGGGGCCGACCTGACGATCTGGGAAGATCCCACCTATAACGGCGTAAGCGAAAGCCAGGAACTCCTTGTCGAGGTCTGCGATGTACTCTGCCCCAACCGCCCGATTTTTCTGCGGGCCAACGATGCCTACCGCGACTTCTACCGTGCGCAACGGGATCGCGGGACGACCCTTGAGTTCTACTCGTGTTCCGGTCCCACGACCCTGCTCGACCCTTATGCCTATTTTCGGCTCCAAGCCTGGACCTGCTGGGACGAAGGGGCCACCGCCTCGTATTTCTGGGCCTTTGGCGACAATGCGGGTGGCTCCTCCTGGAACGAATACGTCCTGGCACGCAACATCTACACCCTTTCCTTCCTCGACGATACCTCCATCGTTACCGCAAAACCCATGGAGGCCGCACGGGAGGGCGTGGAAGATTACGAGTACTTCGTCATGCTGAAAGCCGCCGTGGAAAGTGCTCCGGTCAGCCCCGCACGGGAGGCCGCCCAAACCCTGTTGGACACCCTGCCGGATACCGTCTTGAAGGCAGGCACCTCCGCCGGACTCATGTGGCACGACGATCTTGATCGCAGCCAGGCAGACATCGCCCGCGTACAAATCCTGGAGGCGCTGACCACGCTGAAACAGCGGTAATTGGTTTCCTTTTTCAAAGGCCCTCCAAAGAAAACGTCGGGTGCCACGGGTAGGCCTCTCAGGGCTTACCCGTGTAGTTTCCGCAGGTAAGAGAGTCGGTAACCACCTGCAGAGCAGGTGGCTTGGAAAGCCCCCTGAACGGGGCCAATATCGCTGGCAAACAAAAAATCGCTGCGAACTCCTGATAGTCCACGAAGTGGACGACGGAACTTAGCCTGGGGTGAAGCGAGGCACGAGCGTAACCCCAGGTATTTGTGCCTGCTACGCCTCACCAACCCGCGTAGCGGGTGACGGATACATCGACTCTTTCCGTCGACCGCTTCGCGGGCTTTTTGATCATTCCACCGCTATTCCCAAGGTTTCGCTCGTACCTCGCTTCACCTTGGGCTAAGTTCCTGTGCCCCTCCGGGACACCTTCGTAATCCCACACGGTGATACATATCGAAAGCGCTATGGCATACCTCGGAACGGCAGAGCCGGTGATTTAGCGTTCACTGCAAAGGGGGTTGGGCTTTCCAGCCCGACATAACGCGCACGGCGGGTGTCGAAAACGCACGTAGTGCTTGTGGTATATTGGCGCGCATAAATAGCCCGACAAATACGATTCAAGAAAACGGTTTCAGGAATCCGAGTATTTTTTCAGGGTGACGTTGAATGTCATCGAAAGTATCGAACAGACTCTGGCAGAGTTCCTGCGGCGTGTCGAAGTATCGATTGTGCGTTGATTGCATTCTGGTGTAATGCCAGATGCGTTCCACGGCATTGAACTGTGGCGAATAAGGCGGAAGCAGATAGACTTCCATTCGTTTTCGGTTCGCGCTGAACCATTCGTAGACTTCGGGCTTCTTGTGATAGGAAGCGTTGTCTTGTATGAGATAGATGCGATGGTTGCGCTTGTAGAAACCCGGCATCAAGGTGTGCTCTAAAAAATGGATGTAGGATTTCGCGTTGAAGTATTCGGTTTGATGGTGGTAGGCGAATCGGCCGCTTGCAATATCAACGCCCGCCAAAAGCTTCTGTGAGTTGCGCTGGCCGCGCGTGGAAATCTTGGGCTGGGAATTACGGACGGCCCACGTTTGGTGCAACGTCGGTGATTGGCGAAAAGACGCTTCGTCTTCGTGAACGATTATCGCTTTTTCCGCACGGGCTTTTTTTTTAGGTTGGGATAGGTGTAGCGCGTCCACTTGTTCTGCTTCTTGGGATCGGCTTGCATGAGGCTCGTGGTCGGACGCTGCACGGAAAACCCTATTTCCTTGAGCAGCTTGCGCACATGGCCCGGATGGTATCGCACCGCGAATTCATCTTCGATGACACCCGCGATGATAGGCGAGGTCCACACACCTGTTTGAAGACCGTAGGCAACCGGTCCGCTGTCCACGATGTCGGCAAGGCGATCACGGTTGGTCTGCGACAGGGCGGCGGGCCGTCCACTGCGATGGCCTTCATATAATCCCTCTTCCCCATACTCATTCCAGCAGACAACCCACGAGTGTACCGAGCTGCGGTGAACCTGAAGCAGATGGGCGATATCGCTAACGCTATATTTTTCCAGACTGAGCATGACGCCCTGAATGCGCAAGGCGACCCGCGGTGCCTTGTCCGCCTGGACCTGCTTGCGTAATGTTTTGAGTTTGGCAAGCGTTCTTTTATTTCCCTTGGCGAAGGTGGCTGGGCGCATGAGTATTTCTCCGATCCGCTATGTAGTTTTACTTATGCGCGTCAGTGTACACGAAAAAAAGGCCGTCGGCAAGCGCGAAAGACGACCCTTCTTTCAAAATGTCTCGGAATTAGATCTCGATCTACGCCCTGGCATAAAGGGGATTACGAGGTTATGTCGATTTATTTATGCGCGCCTATATAAGATGTACGCTTAAACCGGATGAACCGTTTTAATTTCACCTCGACACTGCAAAAACGGCCACGGATGCCACGGTCAAGCCCCGTAGGGCTTGACCGTGAAGCAACCATGGAATATGAGGAAAACCAGCCTGGTCTTCTTATCAGGAACACCCCTTCACGGGCAAGGGCTATCGCCCCTTGTCCGTGGCACCCGTAGCAATTTGTGAACGCATGCAAAAGACTCAAGGAACTTGGCAACGCCTCCACCACAGCTATCAAATTCCGCTATATCGCGTCCACCGTAGAAGGACGGCAAGAATTCCGCATATTTGCGCCGGGTGTTCCTGAAGTCCCTCTTGTCCTTTTGGTCCCTTGAAAGGCGGTGGCTGACTGAAAGCACCATCAAGAACAAGAACGCCTGATTTGTAACGCATACTGCCTGTGTCACCGTGTCGGGGCATCGGTGCGAAGTATATCGTAGGGTGTGTTCCGCGCGATATCGGCTACGAGTTGCAGGTCGTTCTTTTCGGGGTCGAAGCGCCACAACTCCGTGCCACGGTGGTCTACTTCGGCGGCGAGAAAGAGTTGGTCCAACCCAACGCCAGGCGCTACCGTGCTGATGCGCTCCACGGGCGCATTGACGATATCTTTTACCATGACCGTGCCTTCGCCCGTGCCTTCGGTACGCCAAAGCTCTTCCCCATGGAGTCCGTCGTTTGCGCGAAAATAGACGTGATCTTTCCAGACGACCAAGTCGCGTGGCTTGCTGGATTCCGTCCCAGGGTTGATGTCGAAGAGCAGGTGGGGTTCTTTGCCGGGTTCCACGATCCACAATTCCTCGCCATCGAGAGGGCGGTAGGCGCTGAAGACAAGTCCGCCCTTAAAGGCCGTCAGCCCGGTGGGTCGGCTTCCTCCCGCAGGGCTTATTTCCCTCGCCATAGTTGTTCCCAACGTCGTTCCATCGCTTCGCCACAGCTCGTAGCCATGATTTCCATCCTCCGCAACAAAGAAGAGCTGGTTGCCCACCGCCGTGAGCTCCGACGGGTTGCTACTCGCCCTTCCTGGAAAGATGTCTTTTACCAGGCGGGTGCCCGGTCGGGTGCCGTCGCTGCACCAGAGTTCGAGGCCGTGGGCGATGTCGTTTGCCGCGAAGTACAATAGTTCGCTGACCGGCGTTATGTTGCGCGGCGTGGACGACGGATTCACACTGTCGTCGGTGTAGATATCCGCGAGGAGTTCAACGGTTTTGTCTCCGCGCACGATCCAGAGTTCACGGCCCTCCACGGCGCTGGTCGCTGCCATGACGACAGTATCAAGGACCCTAATGGTGTAGTCGGGATAGGCGGGTGCGTGACCCGGGTTGATGTCGGCAAGCCGTTTTGCTCGGCCCATGGCGTTTGTGTTAAGCCACAGCTCTTCGTCTTTATTGATATCTGTCGCACTAAAGATCAAATCGCCCACAATATTCAGGCACAGGGCATAAGGATCGGAGCTGGTCAAGCCTGGGGCAATATCGCTCACGGCAACAAGCTGGTCTGTGCTTTTCGTGTATCGCCACACTTCTTTCCCGATACCCTCGCCGATGGCCACGAAAAACAGAGGGTCGCCGTCTGAAAAGAGATTGTAGGGACTTGAGCTTCCCGCGCCGGGAAGCAAGTCGCGCCAGAGCTTCGTTCCTTCGGGGGTACCATCCGTTTGCCACAGTTCGCGCCCATTCTCGGCAGTTGTTGCGGCGAATAATACCATGTCCCCGCCCGTCGGTCGGAAATAGTGAAATTCGCCTATGCCGGACGATTCGGGACCAGGGTATATATCCTTCACGAACTTAGTCGACTCGGGAGTGCCCCGTGTAATCCAGAGTTCATGGCCGTGTCCTTCGGAATTCCCGCTAAAGAGGACGGCACCCGAGTCGAGGGCGAAGAAGGAGTTGGCGGACGAATCCGTGACACGCAATATCTGGCCTCGCCCGCCTTGATAATCCGTACGTGCCACCACATATTCGCTGTTCGAAACACGTGCGCTGAAGTAGATGTCTTCGCCACTGACGGCACCGTGATATGTCTTGAAGGTATACGAGCGGGGAATAGGAACAGGACGCGTTCCTGCCGTGGTGCCATCACTTTCCCAGAGCACCTTGGCGGCATTTTTCTCACCGATGGTCAGGTAAATGCGGTCTTCACTATGCTCGACGATTTCGTAGAGTCCACTTTCTTTTTCGGGATCTGTTACGAAGCGCCTAACGCGAACCGTGCCCGCTTCCGTGCCGTCGGTGCGCCACAGTTCCCCAAGGTTCTTTCTTCCGCCTTCCGGTCCGCCGTAGCGAAAGTAGAGATGCTCCAGGAAGGCATGGAAGGAACTCAGTTGCGACCCTGTGGCTCCGGGGGTGAGGTCCTTCAGAAGTTCGGCATTCCCATTGAGGTCCACGCGCCACAACTCCCGGCCATGGCGTCCGTCTTCGGCGCTGAAATACACATGGTTACCGAGGACGGTGAGATCCTCGGGATTGGAGGAGGGTGGCGTGAATTGGCGTGCTGCTTGTGCATTGCACCATGAAATGCAGAGTGCGGCGACGACAACGAATAGGCCGCCCATCCACTGTGTTTTTTTTAGCACAGGAACAATCCCTCCATTCATCACCCATTTCCCCCGTCAAATACAAACAGGGCGCCGTGGGCAAGGGCCATGATATCGTCGTCGCCCCATTGCGCCAGAACCTCACGCTTGCCGTTGCCGTTCTCGCGGAACCATTGCACGTTCACGCGCCAGCGCTTACCTGTTTTGGGAAGAGCTGTCTCTTCAAGTATCTCAATCGGGATCTCCATTTCCACCGTGCGGGTCCCCTCTTTCTCGTGTACTTCCAAGGGCCATGCGTAGTCCGCCGGCTCTTCCACAGTCCCCAGGAAGTATCGGAAGCGCTTATTTCCGGCAGCGTCGACTTGTAGCAGGAAGCGCCCTGAATCTTGCAACGAAACCTCGAAGGCCGGGAGTATAGCGACTTCCAGCTGAGCATTCACTGGACCTGAGGATATCTGTGTGGCCAGACAGACGGCGTTGTGATTCCATCGCACCCAAAGGGCGGAACCCGTGCGGGGCCGGAGGGACGCCAACTCGCCAACAGGCCCAGTGCCCGGACGAAAGCGCTTAGCCCACACGACATCATCCAAGATGCCATCGACGGAAATATCCCCATCGGCAAAGGGGATGAAGTAGCGTGAATTGGTCTGGGAGGGCAGGATGGATTCCATTTTGATCGCCCAATCAAGTCGCCGGGGGAGAAGTTCTGAATAAAGTAAGTTCTGCCGCAGTTCATCGCCCTCGAAGGCGCGCAGAAAAGCCTGCCGGGAGAATTCTTGTGGCGCGGGGGCACCCGCCAAAGTAAGATGTACAGTCTCGCCATCGCGCTCCCGAATATGCTCCAGGCTAATATGCATATCCGCATTGCCGCCGGGCCAGCGAAGGGTGCCCTGCGCGATACCAAATTGCATACTGCCCGCCTGGGGCAGAACGGATTCCGCCCAGCCCCCGGAAAGGGTCCAATCTCCATCGCCATTGGGTTGGGCCGTCAACCGAGTCAGGCCGGTGGGCGAAAAACCGTTGAGCACGAGGGAACCCCCGGTTGCCCCTGGCGTTATCATCCAG